>JAJDEL010000379.1 GCA_029259835.1 Planctomicrobium sp.
CGAGGACGAACGGGATGTTGTTGCGGGTGTGTGAATTCCCTTTGCCAAGTTCGTTTGTCCAGACAATTGTGGTGTTGTCTAATAGCGAGCCGTTGCCGCCTGGTTCGGGAGTTGCCGCCAGACGCTTCGCGAGGTGTGCGACTTGTTCGCAGTACCAGGTGTTGATCTTGATCAACTTTTCGTATGCCTCTTCGTTTTTGTCTGGTTCGTGCGAGATGGTGTGATGACCTTCTTCGATGCCGAGCCATTTCATTTTTGGATTGCCAACACTGTTCGTGATCTGAAACGTTGCGACTCTGGCGAAATCGGCGGCAAAACTATTGACGAGAAGGTCCGTTTGCATCCGCGTAATCTGCGGCATGTTGTCGTTCACTTCACGCACATTCGGAGGAAGCGTTGGCACAGCGTGTCCGACGCCTGATTGCTTTTCACTTGCTGAAAGTTCGACTTTGAGGTCTTTCTCCAGTTCTCCGACCATGGCGATGTTGTCTTGAAGAATTTTACGATCTTCGGCACTGATCATCTTCTCTAACCGGCGAAAGTCATCGCTCAGTCCGTCTAAAACGCTCGCCAGCATTTTGCGGTTTTTCGCTTGGCCGTAGAGTTTGTCAAACATCTGGTAAGGATTATCAATCGGTGCAACCGGTTGATTGGCTCCGGCGTAAGACATTCGCGTCCAGGTATCGGCTCGCTCTGGAACCATCACACCGAATTCGAGAGAACCAAAACGAGTTTGAGTGAGCGGATTTGCTTGCAGGCGATTCTTAAGATGTTGATCAACTGAAATTCCTTGTGACCAACCTGCCGGTGTGTCGGAGCCTCCCTGAATATCGCCAGGGAAGAGTTCGATGCCGGTCAGCAAGCAGCCGATACCGCGCATGTGACCATCGCCGTCCCCTTTGATTTTGTTGCAGACACCGTGCATCGTCAGAGTCTGGCTTTTGAATTCTTCGAGTGGTTGCAAAATGCGTTTCAATTCAAGCTTCTCATCGGAAACTTCCGGCCAGAAATGTTTCGGGATCACGCCGTTTGGACTGAACACGAAGATCATACGTTGCTTGCGAGGAGTTTCGCCTTTGTTCGCGGCACGCACCAAACTGGGAAGTCCCATCGCGAGATTCACTCCCATGGCACTGATCCCTGCCTTGCGTAAAAAATCGCGTCGGGATGTGTAGTCTGTCATGGCTGAACCTCATCGGGAGTGGAAACTTCGGGAGTGGCTGTGATCACTGCAATTTCCACGAGGAGTCTGCGGATGTGAAAATTGTGATCGCGGAATGATTGGGTGAGATCATCCAATCGGTCAGGGCCATATGCCGCGACCGGTTGTTTGACAAAGTGCTGAAACGCCCTGTTGACGAACGCTCGATGTGTATCATTGCTATTTGCGAGGTATTCTGCCAGTTCAGTTGATCCCTGAAATGTCACGGACTCGCTATTGCGTTGCGTGTAGGAACCGATCGGATTGACAGGTTTGTCACCCTCTTTCTCTCGGAATCGACCAACAGCGTCGAAATTCTCCAGCGCGAAACCGAGTCCATTGATCTTAATATGACAAACCTGACAGTTTTGCGGGCTGGTTTGCAATGTCACGCGCTGCCGGGTCGTCATGTCCGGGTGCAAGTCAGGGCTGAGCGGTATAAACGCTTCCATCGGTGGGCGTAATGTCCGCCCAAGAAGATAGCGAATCAGAAAAACTCCACGATGAATTGGCGACGTTGAATCGCGATAAGCAAGTTTGCTCATTAAATATGGATGAGAGATAATTCCAACATGGCGATCCGGCGCAGAGACTGATTTCGCTAACGATGATTTCTTGCCGTCCAGCGGTTTCCATGTTTCGCCGTAGAATTGCTCTAATCGTGAAGTCGTGAAGGCCCAATCGGCAAGGAACAGCTGTCGGAAATCACTCGACTCACTCCAGATGATTTCATCAAGAAATGAATCGAGGGATGCCTTTAAATCTGAAACAAGAGCAGCGCTGAATCCTGGAAAGACTTCTTCGGCCTTGGTGATCTCAGCCAGGTGAGTCAGGTTGAGCCATTCGTACATGAGTTCATGTGTCTTTCCACGAACTCGATAATCCTTCAACATCCGTTCAGCCGCGTTACGAATCTGGTCCGGTGTTTCAAGTTTGTTATCGCGAACAAGTTTGAGCAACCACTCATCGGCAGGTAACGAATCGTACAACGTCAACGCCAACCGTGTCGCTGCCCGCTGTGATGGAGACTGATTCTGATCCAGTCCCGGATACAGAAACCGGGGAGACTTCAATATAACTAGCAAGCAACGTCTGATCGCCTCCGCATCGTCTTCAGCGAGATCGACTTGCTCATCAACGTAGAACTTTCGCGACTCGGCGTCCAGCTGGCTACGGAACGCCACCTCTGCGAATTCAGAGAGGAATCTTCGCAACCTCGCACGGTTTTCGTCTGAGTCTTTTTTGTGCCTTCGACTGTAAGCTGGCCATAATTCAGTGATTGCGATGTCCGCGAACTCCAGAGCCGCGGCAGTTGTCGAATCATCCCACTGACGGTCAACAGACAATCCTCGCTCATAGCCGTAGCTACGATCATCGGGAGGCAGTTTCGTTTGTAGTGAGAAAGTTGCGGGCGGTGATGTCGCAAGCAAGCTACGCTGGGGGATGACCTCTTCGATTCCACGGGGAGACACCCAGGACAAGGACATACTTGCTGGGCGCTGACCTGTTTTTCGTTTGCGCTGGTAAAGTTCAATATGAATTGGATAGACGCGACCAGCCGTCAAGACAATCGACTTCCGAAATTCCGTTTTGTCCCCGGATTGCACACGGTTGTTGATGAACTCTCGATTGAAGTTGCCGAGTTTGCAGATGAATGCGCATGAGGATCGCAACACAATTTCGTAACTGCCAGTTTCATTGACTTTGATTCCTCCTCGCCACTGAATGAAGAAATCTTCCGGCTTGATGCCTTCACCAGGGCCATCACTCTTCCAGTCAAATTCGATGGCAGGATCGACTCGTTCAATTTTGATATTCTCTTTTTTCCAGCGTGAGCCGTCGAAGTAAACTCCGTTGACGCCGCGTTTCGATTCTAGCCACATCGATCCTGAAAAGTGAGCATAAAGGTCTGCGAGACTTTGACGTAGTTGATTGCCTGTCAGGTGAGACAACTTCACGCGGGGCGGGCGATTACGAATTCTCGCCGCTTCGCTGTAGAACTCCTGGTGTATAAAAGCAGCGACCGATCGCGCCTCTTCGCCGACGCACTCATCCGGATCGCCCTCTGGCATCGTTCCTGTGATTCGCCTGGTGAGTTCACCGATTGAATCGTCTCCGATTAACGGCTCGTCGTACTCTCCATCTGCGCCTTGCCCATTTTCCCCGTGACAGCTTGCACATTTTTTCTTGTAGATCTTTCGCCCTTGCTGCAACCGTTGTTCTGTTGTGAAATTTGCAGTTGCGGCTTCACTCACTTTTGGCTTTTCGTCGGCTTTGACTGGTGCGATACCGAACGCTGTAACCAAAACGCCAACAGCGATAGCGGCAAAGAGCGAAACAGTTTTAAGAAATATGTGAGTCATATCATCAAGGGGCAAGGAACTGACCGAAATTGAAATCAGCCAGCGATCGTTAACGAGGGAGGATCTCTTGGTGGGAAGCAGCCACAGACTGCATACGTAGATTATATGCAATCATCGACGCTCTTCAACAACATCAACAGCAGTAGGCGATATTCTCAAGAAAAGATCGTGGGAGATTTCGCGCACATTAAAGTTTTGAGGCACGTCGTGGCACGGACATTCCTGTCTGTGCTACCTTGGAGTTGAACTCCAAAGCTCACTCTCAAGAAGAAAATTCTCGACACGCATTGGCGAAATCGACAGGAACGGCTAAAACTCTGCTCTCTCCATTTTATTCATTGCGAAAAGAGTTCGAATGACAAATCAGGTTGGCACGATTCCGAATCCTAAAATTGAACAAGTTCGAAAGCCTGTTCAGGACGTCCCATCACAGGTGGGACTCTCAGCAATCGACTGGTCAACGGCGATTCCGTACCTGACGCTACACCTGCTTTGCTTCTCGGTATTCTGGGTTGGAATCAGTCCAATTGCCGTCGCGGTCTTTCTGGTGATGCTGTACGCCCGCGTCTTCGCACTTACGGCTTTCTATCACCGCTACTTCTCACATAGAGCGTTCCAAACATCTAGACTGGTTCAGTTTCTCGGTGGCATTCTGGGTTGCACTGCGGCTCAGCGAGGTCCGGTCTGGTGGGCCGCACATCACCGCCAACACCATCAACGTTCAGACGAACCGGCCGATGTTCACTCCCCACGTCAGCACGGTTTTTGGTGGAGTCATATGGGCTGGTTTCTGACTGCCGAAAACGCACTCACTGACGAACGAGTCGTCAAAGACTGGTTGAAATTTCCGGAACTGCGCTGGCTGGAACGATTTCATATCTTGCCTGCGATCTTGTTAGCCGGAGCAATGTTTCTACTCGGAATGATTCTAAATTCGTGGATTCCATCACTCGGTACAGGACCGTGGCAAATGTTGGTCTGGGGATTTTTGTTATCGACGATTGCGCTGTACCACATCACGTACTTTGTGAATTCGCTCGCTCACGTGATTGGATGGCAACGTTATGAAACTGGTGACGACAGCCGCAATAACTGGCTGATCGCATTGGTCACATGGGGCGAAGGCTGGCACAACAATCATCACCACTACCAAGGCTCCGCACGGCAAGGATTCTACTGGTGGGAAATCGACATCACTTTCCTCGTCCTCAAAACTCTCTCCCTGTTCGGCATCGTTTGGAATCTCAAACAGGTTCCGGATCACATTCTTGAAGCAGGCCGAAAAACAGCACAGCCAGATGGCAATTAGATCGACACGAGTGGTGTGTCCCACTCGTCAATGACTAAATAGTCGACGGAGAGAAACTGTCCGCGCCTTTTGCCTCTATGTCAGAACTTCCTTGACCACATGACCATGAACGTCGGTCAGTCGTCGGTCGATTCCGTTTTGTCGGACGGTGAGTCTTTCGTGGTCGATTCCCATTAAATGCAAAATTGTTGCGTGCAGGTCGTAGCAATAGGTTTTTCCTTCTGCGGTTTGATAGCCCCAATCATCACTCTGCCCATAGGAAGCGCCTGCCTGAACACCGGCACCAGAGAGCCAAGTGACAAACGATCCTCCATTGTGATCACGTCCCTTCGAGCCTTGGGCGAAGGGGGTACGACCGAATTCTGTCGTCCAGATCACAAGAGTATCTTCCATCAGACCGCGTGATTCCAGGTCACGTAAGAGTGCGGCAATCGGCTTATCAACAGTCGCAGCAATCGCGGGAAGTTCTGTCGAGATATTTCCATGATTGTCCCAATTTCCGGCTGCTCCTTGCGGACCGCTCCAGACTTGAACAAAGCGTACTCCTCGCTCGATGAGTCGGGTCGCCAGCAGACAACGTCGTCCGAAGTCTTCAGTCACTTTGTCATCCAGGCCGTAACTCTTCTGAACAGTTTGCGACTCCTTGTTGATGTCAAATGCTTCTGGGGCTGACGACTGCATCTTCGCCGCGAGTTCGTAGCTTTTGATTCTTGCGTCCAATCGCGAATCTTCTGCATGATTCTCTCGATGAGTTGAATTCAGTTTACTCAAAAGTTCGAGTCCCTTTGAATTCGCTGCTGGTGTTGTGAAAGAAGTCGCTGAAACCGGCTGCAAGAACGGGATTGGCTGCGGCGATGCGGCATTGATGACCGTTCCTTGATGAATCGCAGGTAAGAAGCCGGAGCTAAAGGCTCCTCGCTGATTGTTCGGCAAGCCTTTCGCATCTGGTAAAACAATAAACGTTGGCAAATTCTCAGTCAGACTTCCCAGCCCATAAGAGAGCCACGACCCCAGGCAAGGAAAGCCGGGCAGCAGAAACCCGCTATTCATCATGTACGTCGCGGGACCGTGGACGTTCGTCTTCGAAGCCATCGCCATGAGGAAAGTCATTTTGTCGACAAGTTCCGCCTGATGCGGAAAGACACTGCTCACCCAACGCCCCGATTCCCCATATTGCTTGAATTTGAAAGGGCTTTGCATAATTGCCCCTGGCATCGCGGTGAAGCCTTCAGGCTTTTTCTCGGGGCCGAGTTTTTGCCCGTTGAGCCGCTTGAGTTCCGGCTTGTAGTCGAATGTATCCATCGGACTGGCCCCGCCCGTCATAAAGAGTTGAATGACGCGTTTCACTTTTGCAGGGTGGTGAATCCCGCCGTTCAATTCCGGTAACGATTTTTGATCTCCTGAAAGACCTTCGCGAGCGAGCATGTGAGCAAGTGCTAACCCACCGAGACCACCACCAGACTGCCAGAGAAATTCTCGACGATTCGAACGCCGTGTGTTGTCG
Source organism: Planctomicrobium sp. (assembly GCA_029259835.1). Lineage (GTDB taxonomy): Bacteria > Planctomycetota > Planctomycetia > Planctomycetales > Planctomycetaceae > Thalassoglobus. The sequence continues at coordinate 6,378 of JAJDEL010000379.1, forward strand.
AAAGGAAATTGCATCTTCAATCCACAAAAAGAAACTCATTGCTATTTAATAACAATCGAACACTCGCAGCGAGTCCAAACTCTTCACCGTATGCAGTAAAATCTTGCAGTTCATCAGCAGTCGGATCTCGTAACAAGATCGACTGAAACATCATTGGAATCTGATTCTTTAACTCTGCTGATTGCCCTTCCAGTTTTCTTGCTGCGATTTCGCAGTGATGCAGAATGAATGGATGATTCCAAATGACCAGCGATTGCAATGCTGAAACGGAAAACGAACGTTTCGGCGCAAGCAATCCAAGGTCTGGAAAATCGAGA
>JAJDEL010000380.1 GCA_029259835.1 Planctomicrobium sp.
GTTTGCTGCTGAATTTGGCTCATCAATTTTTCAATGTGCGCCCTTCTTCTCTTTGAGAGATTTTCTTTTTTCAGTTCTGTGGACAATCGGCTGGAGACTGCGAAGCCATGTTTGAGGATCGCGGTTTTTGACTGCTCGATAATCACTTCATTCGGAGCACTGAGGCCGACGATCCATCTTCTCAGTTCCTGTTCACCGACTTCTTGAGAGGACTCCGTAAGATTTTGACTGAGAATTTCGCACGCCAGATCTGGTGAATTTGCGAGTCGGCAGTACGCTGCATAGGACGTTTTGCCGCTGCCCCCGATGAGTTGATCAAAAATTTTGGTTGGATCACTCTCGGTCGTTTCCATTCCTTTGCGGAGATCCCACAGACAGCAGATCCCATCATCACCACCACTCAAGACCGTTCGGCCTTTCGCCCCGAAATTGACATTGTAGACACCCTTTTCATGTCCGTGGATTTCCCACACCAAGGCACCGGTTGACACGTCAAAAACTTTAACATCGCCACCATAATACCCAACTCCGATCCAGAGATCGTTATGTGAAAACCTGAGACTCGCCTGAGAAAGTCCCCCTTCAGCACTGAATGAAGAAATGATATTCAAGTCGCTGTCAAACAGTCGAATTGAATTCGTCATGTCGACCGTTGCAATCAGGGACTGATCATTTGAAAGTTTGACTCCATACATGCGTGTGCCGTCGGCTCGAAATCCTCTGTTGGCATTGACTTTGGGTTTGACCAGAAGCGACTTGGTTACTGTCGCTGTGTCGCAATCCCAGACTCGAATATGCTTGTCCCAGCCAGCAGTGACAAGTGTTTTCCCTGTTGCATCGAGGTCCAGGCCAAAAATCCTGGGGTGTTCGAGTCGGCAAACCTGCTGATCTGATTCCAGATCCCAAACAAATCCGGCACTCTGGCGAAAAACGGCGGCTGCGATCCGCTTTCCATTGGCTGAAAAGCAAAGGTCCTTCACGCTCGCATGCGGATCTTTTTCCTTCGGCCAGCTCCAATCATGAATAATTTTATTGCTGCTGAGATCCCAAACGACTACCTGCAACTGATCGCTGGTGCTACCGCCAGCGGCGAGTAACGCTCCATCGTGTGAGAAAACCACTTCCCCCCAATTCAATCCTGGGATCCCGAGCTTCTGTTTAATCATTCCAGAATGAACGTCGGCGACATGAATGTTCGCGTCGTCATCAACAAAAGCGAGATGCTCTCCGTCGCGAGACAATCCACAGTTTGACGTTGTTCGCAGACCACCAGGGAGAGGGAGTTGCTCGGAGGCAGAAAGTTCCCAGCGACGAACGACACCATCCCATCCAGAGCCGAACAGCATTTGACTGTCGCGGGTATACTGCATCGTCCAGGGTTTCCATCCACTCCCCGAAAGGCTTCCAGTTTCCATTCCGGATTCTGGATCGAGCAAACGAATACGATTGTCAGGACCGATGGGCGCGCCGACTGCGACCTGCTTACCATCTGGTCGAAAAGCGACACTGGATGTGTAGCTCTCTGCGCCCTGAGCAGGTTTGATAAACGTTTCCCAGATTCTTTTGCCTGACTGCACATCGTACAGCCGCGCGGAGATATCACGTTCAGTCGTAACAATTTGTTTACTGTCAGGAGAAAAATCCATTCGGACAATTCTTGCGGTCACTTCGATTTCTCGCAAACGCTGCCCAGTGTTTGCTTCGAGCAACTGCAAAGTCTTTGGTTTCTGGCTGTTGACCAGTGCTAGAACTTTTCCATCTGGCGAGAAGCGTCCGTAGCTGAAGTCTCCACCGAATTTCAGTCGGTCTTTTTCATCACTCTTCAGGGGAGAATCAAACCTGTTCTGCTTCTCGTACACCACCTCGCCGCGACTGTCGCAAACAACAAGCTGATTTTCGTCACCCAATGCAATACGCTTTCCGTCAGGACTGATGTGAATCGACTTTGCAGCCACAGGGGACTCAACAGACAATACTTTCGATTCGCCTGTTCGAGGATGCCAGTAAGTCAACTGCCCGATCTCTTCATAAGAAGCGAAATCACCTGTGACTGAATTTACCGTCAGTGGTTGAATTCCGTAACCAGCTGCCGAAACGCGGATACCATTTTGACGAAAGATCCGTGGCTTCCTCCAGAGTTCTTTTCCAGTTGACGCGTCCCAGGCAATGATCAGCGTTTCGTTGAGCATGACCAGCGTCCGCTCATCGAGAGACAGCTGAAGCTGCGAGACCGAGCCAGGAAACTGGAATCGTCGCGTTCCAAACCGCAGCAAAGCTTTCTCAGGAAGAGGATCGCCAAGGCTGTCTGTTCGCGCGATAGCGTCCGATGCCACGCCGCTTTTGGAATTTACATCTTGAGCGATCGCAAGGTGACTGAAGACGAGAAAGAATACTGCAAATGCTTGAACTGCGGACCTCATGCGACCAGCCTCGTCAATGAACGTGAGTCAGGACCGTGATCATTGCAATGATCACTTAATTTCATTTTGGTGGGGTGTTGTCAAAATTGATAGTGGAACGAAGAAGAATCAGAGCTTGGTCGTCGTCTCTGTGTGCCATGGTTGCGACAAGCGGTCCTTCGAGCGTGAGTTGAAGAGCTTCGCTCTGTGGTCAACGTGTCGTTTTCTCGCTCAAAAAAGCCTACGCCAACCTCAACTCTTTGCGCACAGCCGCTCAACGCCGGGAACCTAAAACAATTGAAGCTTCATCCAAAAACAGCCACACCATACAAAATCGTCACGGCCAGAAAGACGACCGTCAGTGCGTGGTAGCCGATCTTTAATAGCGTTGTGGTTAGGAAGGGTTTGGCTTCGAGGATTGTTTGCAGGGAAAGTCGAATTCCCCAGAAGAGCATGCCGTAGGTGCAGAAGACTTTGGCGAGAAGCGAGCCTGCTGCCAGGTCGTCAGCGGCAACGATGCAGATGACACCCAGGCTGACGATTCCGAGAACGACGTACGCACCGTAAACGTAGAAGAGCTGTCGATGCAGTTTAGGAAGCACAGCGAGGTCGTCTTTCCAGTTGAGTTGAAACGGAACCAAAGCGGAGGCGAACAGGATGCCGAGTTGTAGAATCCCCAGAACGGTAAACATTTCGCTGGTCATGATTGTCACAGAATTACTCCCAAATCGACCAACATTGGTAGGACGACGTTTTCTTGAAACGGGTAATGAAACAGCAACGTGACTGGCAGCAGGACGACAGCAGCCGTGAACAGCCAACCTTGCCAGCTTTTAGAGATGCCGAGGCGTTTGCCGAGTTTTGATCTTTCGAAAGTGACAGCGACTGCCTGAATCAGAAAGTACAACGTTGGGCCGCCATAACCACCATGGGCTGGGATCGAAATGACCAGATCATGGACAAGGCCGCTGAATAAAAACGTGACCCACAAACCGAGTTGTGCCTTTCGTCTGCGAACGAGCGGATAGAAAATCGTCTCTCTGGAAAGATCGCGAAACCCGGTGTTCCAGCGACTCCAAAATTCAGCGACCCCTGTTGCCTGCCAGGGAGCGTTCATCAGAGAGGTTGATGGAATCCGGTTGTTTCGCAATGTCAGCGAGAAAAAATCAAGCATGCCGAAGTGCAACATCAGCACGACCCCAACCATGCCAACAGTCGCTGTCAGACTGTTCGAGACGGCCTGAGACAACGGTGGAAGAAACCAAAAGCAAATCGCGCCTGTCAATGTAAATACAATCGCCCGCAGCCAATCGATTCGCTTCGGGCGTTCGACTTTTGAATTGCTCGAAAGAAATCGTTTCGCGTTCAAGCCTGGCTCGCAAAAGAGGTAAAGCAACCGTCTTTGTAATGCTGCTTCGCCTTGAAAACGAGACAGCGTAAGCCATTTGCATACTCCAAAGACAACCACAGCCACACCCCACATCACCACCCAATTCGGCAGCGTTGTTGGTGCAGGAACTGATTGTGTTATCTGAGCGAAAGCCATGTCATCACCTTGATTATCTTCTCAAAGGCAGAACCGCAAAGAGGCTGAGAAGATAACAAGATCGACCAGCCTGTCCTTATCTACGGCAGCAACATGCCCTCAATGCGCTCAGAATTCAGGAGAACAGAATTCAATTCTCCAACCTTTCTTCCTTTGCGTCTCTGTGCAGGCCACTTGGGTCGCCGTTCCGACTTGTTCGGGGGGCTCGCGGAGCGACAAGATGGACTTTCCCTGAGCCTGGTTTTTCTGGTCGACTTTCAACCACTGGATCGCTCACGTGGAAGAGAAGCCGATGGTGACTTTGACGTTGATGAAACAGAGAAAGCGAACTGTGAAGCATCTTGTGCCTCCAGCACTCGTCCGCTTCGCTTTGCGGACGGGCTACCCAAATGTCTGGCCGGGGGCACTCACCTAACGGGGAAGGGGTATGATTTGAATTGAACCTCTCTGATTTGATGAAATCCAGCCTAAGCCTCCATTCATCATTGATATTTTCGTCTCTGGGAGTTCCCGTTCCAAAGCTTCCAACTCCGTTTTAGTTACGCTGGTCATTGAAAATGTGATTCTCTTCAGTTGCTTCAACTCTCCCAAAGTCATGAAGCTGGAGATTCGGGGACCGCCACAGATCGAAAATGACGATAAATGCGGCAACACATTGAGGGCCTTCAGGCCCAGATTTGTGAACTGCGTTGCTCCGCTTAACGACAAAGAAGTCAGTGGTCTAATTTTGGAAATTGCAGTCAATTCTTTGTCTCCAATCAAGCCATTGGAGATCGATAGCGATGACAAGTTTTCAAACTCTGCGAAATGATCATGAGTTGCAGTCTTCAAGTCGAACATCCCTTCAAGCGTCAAAGTCTCCAACGACTTGATCTGAGCGAGCGATATGACTTCACTATCGCCAATCCTTTGGAGTTTTAACGAGATCGTTTGCAAATTCTCACACTCCGCAAGGTGGATCAGTCCATCAACATCAACGTCCGATTCGAAAATGGCCAACTCTCTCAATTTCGACATCTTCGAAATGTGCTCCATCCCACGATTTGTGATTTGTGAGGATTCAATATCCAATCTTTCAATTCCGGAAGAGGTTCGCACGAGCTTTTTGAGTGCATGATCATCGATGAGATTCCCTCCATGTGTGATCGTCAGAGATTTCATGTGCGGAAAATTCAGACATTGTTCATCCATGTCCTGGCGAACCAAATACAGAGTTCGCAGCTCACTCAGATTCGAAAGCTGACGCATCCCCTTTTGAGAAAAATGCATCCAACCGAGGTCGATCGGTTTGACATAAGCGATCATGCTGAGATTTCTGAGTCGATTCAATTTACCAATGGATGCGAGTGCAGCATCCGTTAATCGTCCTTCTTGATAGAGTCTCAGACTTTGCAATTGCGAAAGCGACTCGATGGACTTGATTCCTGCATCTGTTACGCCAGTTTCTGAAAGAGACAATTCGTCCAATAGCCGTAGCGATCCGGCATGTTGTAGAAGAAGATCGGCTCCCAGAGTGTGGTCGAGCGGGTTTCCATGCAGTTTCAGCTTTCGAAGTTGTGTCAGTTTTTCAAGCGACTTTGTGCCACTTTTCGTAAGTTGTGTGGGGCCAGAGATTGAAAGTTCTCGCAGGTCCGGAAGCTCTTGAAAGCGGGCTAAAATTTGATCGTTCAGTTGCGAATGAGCGGTAATTGCACAGAGTTCTCCCACCGCGTTCACCCTGACTGAAATTCCCGCTTGCTGGTGTGGACTCAGCCAGTCGGGAGTCTTTTTTCGGATGCGCTCTTGGTGTGACTTGAATGTCGAAATGTAAAGGGTTTCGTCATGGAGCTCGTAATAGACCTCTCCTGTAGGACCCCAGCTGAGGAGATCGGTCAGGATCTGAAAGACGCACTTCTCCGTCTTCCCGTAAGTCACTTTCTGGTTCAAATCGAAGAGGCGTGAATCCACATTTTTCAAGTTCAACACT
>JAJDEL010000039.1 GCA_029259835.1 Planctomicrobium sp.
ATTTCAGTCGATAGCTCGGTTTCATTTTGACAAGCGGACTACTTGAGTCATCCGCATCTTGATGAGCCAGCGGTCCATAAACTGGAAAGCCGTCCGCTGCAAATCCAACGAGTAGCATTTGCTTGTCATTGCTTTTGTTAGCGAGTGCCTGCAGCAGCCCAGTCGGAATTCCATGGTAATGATACGATCCGTCCGGTTGAACGTGTGCTTTGTTGCGGTCAAGACCGAGATCGATCTTGCCGGAGAGTGCTTCGTAATTCCACCCACTACGCCGGTCGCCTCGCCAGAACTCCGCTGTGCCTGGATCAAATGGGACTCCGTTCAGGGCCACTCCAAATGGTTGCCCCATCGCCGAGACCGCACTCCTCGCCTTTTGGGGATTCAAAGGCACGCGGTAACGATGCCGCTGCGGCTGGATGGAATTCGGATTACCACGATTCGGAAACTGTCCTGGTTTGTGATCCGGAATGCCGTTTGATTCAATGTAACGGTACTTTTCGTCGGTCGTAATTTTCACTTCATTATTGAAACTCGTCGCAACCGGAATCGTATGAGAATGTTCATCATCATTGTGTGTATGAGGCCCTTCATGTGCTGCCAGAACACGGCAACTCAATGTGATGAACAATAACAAAGGCAATTTCGGCATCAACTGTCTCGCAATAGTTATGTTTGATTACTCCGAAGCTTTAAACGCAACAAGGCGCCCCGTTTCAACGACAATCATTTTAAACAATGAAAGAATTGACCTGCAATTCAAACAGTGAGCACCCTAGAACGTGTTTTGAAATTGACTTTCGGTCACCTTGTGAGCCGTTGGCGCTAGCCACGAGCCTTGCGGGAGTCACAATTTCTCGCGAATTGCCCGAGGCTAGCGCGTTCGGCTCAGGTATTTCAAACACGTTCTTAGAGTGGATCAACGATTACGTTCGATTTTGTAACCGTTTTTTAATCGCTTCCAAGTGATGAGCGAGAACCGCGTCGTCATCTTTCAGGGCCGAGATTTTCTTGCAGGCATGAATCACTGTGCTGTGATTCCCCCTACCGAAGAATTCCCCGATCTCTTTGTATTTGAGGTCGGTCAGTTCGCGAGTCAGGTACATGGCGACCTGACGGGCGGTTGAAACCGTCTTTGCGCGTGTGTCACTTTTGAGTTCGAAGAGACGGACTCCGAAAACCTTCGCGGTTGCGGATGCGATTTGTTGCAACGTGTACTGCTTGGAATGTGTTAGTTCTTTGAGAATCTCAGACGTCTCGCGAGTTTTTTTTGAGTTTGATCTTTGGACCGATTGCAGTTGGTGAAGAATTCCCTGCAACTCACGCGGTGAGACTTCATATTCTCGCGAGATGGAGACGATCTCTTCTTCTGTGAGTTGAATCGATTCAGTTTTCAGAAAGTGATCAATCAGCTTGCGACGACTCTTTGCACCAGGGAGCGGGACATCGACACAAAGTCCACCTCGTATGCGGTTCGCCAGTCTTGCCGAGAAGTTTCGAATACCCGAAGGCATCAGAGTCGAAGTAAAAAGTACGCAGCCTCCGTTCATCACGACATCGTCAACTGCCGTTTCAAGTTGTTGCTGAGATTCTTTACGACCGGCGAGTGCCTGTAAGTCTTCGCATACAAAGAGAGAAACGTCTTTTCGATACCGGCCCTGAAATTGTCGAATCGCGGCGTCGGTTGAAGCTTGCGCCAACTGAGCTGCAAACTCAGAGGCGGTGACGTAGATGATTTTCCCATCGCTACGCTTCACTTCCCAACTTCGGATCAACTCGCGAGCGAGTCGTGACTTGCCTGTACCCGGAGACCCGAAGAGTGAGACCACTTGCAACGTCCGTCGTCGCGTCAGGGGGGCAAGTCGCTTGATTGCGGCAACGGCGAGGCGATTCTCTGGAAGAACCAGAAAGGAATGCCGATCATGTTGACGGAGAGTCGATGCCACAAGAACTTTTCATACTTGTCGGTTTCACTGGAACAATTCGCCGCACACCTTAAGCCTGCGTCAGCTTCTTGTATCTGGCAAGTGCCATCAGCGGAAAGTAGTGTCGGTAGAGATGGTAACGCAAGTAGAAAACTCGCGGAAAGCCCGTCCCGGTGAATTCGGATTCTTCCCATGTTCCTGCTGATGTTTGTTGCTCCATCAGATACTGAATCCCATTGTGAACTTCAGTTGAGTGAACTTCCCCTCCTGCCATGAGTCCCATCAATGCCCAGGCAGTTTGCGACGGAGTCGTCGGTCCGGTGCCTCGTGTTTCTGGTTGATCGTAAGTTTGTGCAGACTCACCCCAACCTCCATCTGACTGCTGGACGCTTTTCAGCCAGTCGACGCCTCCTTGCATCCGGCGGTCACTTGGTGGGATGCCGAATTCCGCGAGACCGACCAGAACCTGCCAGGTTCCATAGATGTAATTGACGCCCCAGCGACCATACCAAGCGTGGTCCGATTCTTGCTCGCTCCAAACGAAATCAATTGCTTTCAAAAACATTTCCTCAGACGAACTGAGGCCAAGTCGTCCGAACATCTCGAGGGTTCGCGCTGTAATATCCGCCGTGGGTGGATCAATCATCGCATTATGATCGGCAAACGGAACGCGAGTGAGTATCTCTCGGTCATTGTCGGCATCAAACGCAGCCCAGCCACCATTCCGACATTGCATCGCGGAGATCCATTTCACCGCTCGCTGAATTGCGGCGATCATTGGTTCAGCGTGCTGAAGCTCTAAGAGAATATCTTCGAGACTGATCGTCTTCCCAGTGGTTAAAAAGTTCATGTCCGCTTTTGAGCTTGGCTCGCCGGGGCGATCTTTCAAAAATTTCGTCGACCAATCGATGTCGTCTCCGCCGGGCAAACAACGAGCCAGAGCCATGGTGACCATGATCGTGTCATCGATATCCGGATAAAATTCATTGTTGAATTCAAAGTACCAGCCGGCAGGTTCGACGTCAGGGTGCATCACGGACCAATCACCGGGATTCCGGACTTCTTTCGAGAGGAGCCAGTCGACCGCTTTTCGCATTCGAGGATCGCTGGCAGGAACGTCAGCTTCCCGGAGAGCATTGACTGCGATGGATGTATCCCAGACCGGTGAACGGCAAGGTTCCAAATGTGCCGATTCAGTCCCCTCAATCGTCAACTTTTTCAATTCCTCCAAGCCGGACTCAACTTCGGGAGAATCTTCAGCATAGCCCAGACAACGGAGACCAATGATGCTCCAGATGATCGGGGGGAAAATTGCTCCCAGCCCGTCGCTCTTTTCCAGACGAGCGAGAATCCATTCTTCCGCTTTCTGAGTTGAGCGTTTTCGGAAGGGGTTGAGATGAAATCGTTCTATGAATTTCCAAGTTCGGTCAATCCCTCGAAACAAGGCTGACCAGGGAATCCAGGACTTGGATTTCAATCTGTCGAGTTGTTCCGACGGTGGCATCGTCGTCGTCATCTCTTGCGGAGATTTCGTAAAGAGCTCGTCGATGCGATACTCAGGTGCCAACTCTGTTTTCGGTTGAAATGCCCACAACAGGCTTAGCGGAACAATAATGGTCCGCGACCAGGCAGACATTTCATAGATGTTCAGCGGACACCACTTCGGCAACAGCATCAGTTCTGGTGGAACAGCTGGACACTGTTGA
>JAJDEL010000381.1 GCA_029259835.1 Planctomicrobium sp.
GCGTTTTTGGCTGGACGCCGCTCGGTATGGAGACACGCACGGACTGCACCTCGATAACTATCGGGAGATGTGGCCTTATCGTGACTGGGTGATTCAGTCTCTCAATCAGAATATGCCGTTCGATCAATTTATTGTCGAGCAGATGGCAGGCGATTTGTTGCCGAATCCGACGGATGCCCAATTGATTGCGACAGGATTTAATAGAGCACACGTCACCACGAGTGAGGGTGGATCGATTGCGGAGGAGGTCCGGATGCGGAATGTCGTTGACCGTGTTGTCACATTCGGGACGGTCTTCATGGGAACGACTCTCGAATGCACGCGCTGCCATGATCACAAGTTTGATCCGCTCACGATGAAGGATTTTTACTCGTTGTATGCGTATTTCAACAGCATCGACGGCAACCCACTCGATGGAAATAAAAAAGACCCGGCACCGGTTTTGAAAGTTCCGACATCAGAGCAAAAGGCAAAACTTGAAGGACTTACGGCTGAGGTTGCGGAATTCCAAAAGAATTTCAACCAGGACTGGCCGGAAGTTGTGGCGGCACAAAGTGCATGGGAATTATTAGTCGGCGAAGAATCGAAGGATGGGGATGTCAACTGGGCCGTGATTGATCCTGACACATTCACTTCCAGCGGAGGCGCGGAACTGAAAATTCTCGACGACAAATCAATTCTCGCTAGCGGACCAAATGCCGCAAAAGAAATCTATGAAGTGATCGGTCAAGTCGAAGGAGTCGGTTGGCAGGGAGTCAAGCTTGAAGGGTTATTGGATAAGTCAAACACGAATGGCGGTGCAGGGCGAAGTTCGAATAGCAATGTTGTTCTCACAGAGTTTGAAGTTTACACAGCAGTGGTACCGGTAGAAGGTAAAGAACCGGACTGGCAGCGAGTGAAGATCGCCAAAGCCTGGGCAGACCACGAGCAAGGCAATGGGGATTTCAAGATTGGAAATGCGATAGATGGTAAACCAGCCACCGGTTGGGCCATTGAAGGACACACCAAGAAAGAGCCGCGCAATGCACTGTTTCAAACTGAAAAGACGTTCGGGACAGAAGGTCATTTCTTTGTTAAAGTTGTTCTCAAGCACGAGTCCGTCTATGGACAGCATCAATTCGGGCGCATTCGGCTTTCACTCACAAAGCAGCAACCAATACGTGTCGAAGTCCCAGCGGAAATTCTGGCGATTATTAAAGTGAAGGCAGAAGATCGTGATGACAAACAGAAAAATCAGCTTCAAAAACACTACCGTGATAAGGTGACCATCGACGAAAAGTACATCGCCGCTCGCGATGGTCTGGCTGCAAAGAAGAAGGAGCGAGAAACCTTTGACAACACGATTGCGACGACATTGATTTGGAAAGAGAAGCCAAAGCCAGAGCCTGCGTTCATGCTGACGCGCGGCGAATACGATCAACCAGGCGAAGGTGTTTCACGGCGAACACCAGAGTTTTTGCCGCCAATGGAAGAAGGCTTCAGCAACGACCGTCTTGGTCTTGCACAATGGCTCATTTCCAAAGGTCATCCGCTGACAGCGCGTGTCACGATCAATCGATTCTGGCAACAATTTTTCGGAACCGGACTCGTCAAAACCTCAGAAGATTTCGGCTCACAAGGTGAGCCGCCAAGTCATCCGGAATTACTCGATTGGCTGGCGGTGCAGTTCATCAATGATGGCTGGGATGTTAAGAAATCGATGAAGCGGATGGTCATGTCGAGTACGTATCGGCAGAGCTCAAAGGTGACCCCGGAATTGGTGAAGAAGGATCCCGAGAACCGATTGCTTGCCCATGGACCCCGTTTCCGACTCGATGCGGAAATGCTTCGTGATCAGGCCTTGTTCGTTAGTGGACTGCTCGTTGAGAAAATGAGTGGACCGAGCGTCAAACCTCCACAACCGGACGGGTTATGGTTTGCAGTCGGATACTCCGGTTCGAATACGGTACGTTTCAAAGCTGATCAAGGCCCAGAGAAAGTCCACCGCCGCACGGTGTATACATTCATCAAGCGAACTTCACCACCACCGCAAATGAATGTCTTCGACGGACCATCGCGCGAGTCCTGTTCCGTTCGCCGCGAACGGACAAACACTCCGCTACAAGCGCTTTTGCTGTTTAATGATCCTCAGTTTGTTGAAGCCGCAATTGCTTTGGGAGAGCGAGCCATCGCAGAAGGTGGCAGCGAACCAGCTTCCATTGCACGTCGCATGCTCTGGTTGGCACTTTCACGCAAACCAACTCCGGTTGAAACCAGCGAACTTGTCGCAGGCTATCAGCAAGACCTGAAGTTCTTTCAATCTCAACCAGAAGCTGCCGAAAAATTCCTCGCAATTTCCAGCCAGCCGATTAAAGAGGGACTGGATAAAGCCAAGTTGGCAGCCTGGACGATGGCAGCGAATTTGTTACTCAACCTCGATGAAGTCCTTACTAAGAATTAATAATTGCTGCTCAAATTCATTTCGAGATTTCAACATCGAATGATATTCCGAACGACCGTCATTTGATCTGTGAGAAACCGCTGTAGCCTAAGAGATTGCCTGCTCTCTCTGACTTGCGTGTGTCAAAATTTCACGCAGGTCTTTGAGAGTCCTTGATCACGATCCCTGAGCAGGTTGTAATGAAAAATTCGACGATAGCGGTCATAACGACCATCTTTGTATGTGCCTTAATTGTTGTTGTAGTCTACGATCAGCAATCACTCTCTGGTAGTCAGGAGCGAGCGCTCTTCAAACTCAACATTGAGGAAAGCACTGACCCTCTCACCGAATCGACGGTCAGCCAAGTCGAGAAAAGTACGACAAAGCGCATCGCTTGGGCAACGGAAGCCGGTGCTAAGCAACAACGGGCCAATGCAAAACCGAAGCTTTACGAGAAGGGGGTTGTGCATCTCGGACAGGGGGCTTCACTCGGCGGGAAATTAATGTTCCCGAAAGACGATGCCTGGAATCAACGCATCGACAACGCACCGGTTGACCCGATGTCTCGAACGCTGATTTCCGAGATCGGCATGACAAAGAATTTACATCCCGACTTCGGATCCGGAACATGGCAGGGTGCTCCGATAGGGATTCCCTATGTTGTGGTTTCTGGAGAGCAACCGAAAGTTCCGATCATTTACACAGCGTATGGTGATGAAAGCGATCCAGGGCCGTATCCAATTCCTGTTGGTGCTCCTATCGAGGGGCATCCGAATGAGGATGGAGACCGGCACGTCATTGTGATTGATCGCGACAATTGGAAACTGTACGAATTGTTTCGGTCGTTCTCAATTGGTGATGGACAGTTGTGGCGCGCAGAATCAGGGGCGATCTTTGATTTGGCGAAGCATCCTTCTCGACCAATCGGCTGGACCAGTGCCGATGCGGCAGGCCTCCCGATTTTTCCAGGCTTGGTTCGATACGACGAAGTCGGTGAGCAAAAAGAAATCCGACACGCATTGCGTTTTACAGTGAACAAGACACGTCGGGCTTACGTGCCACCGGCATCGCACTGGGCTTCTCGTTCCAGTGATCCACGCCTGCCACCGCTGGGGATGCGTGTTCGCCTGAAAAAAAACTATGACATCTCCGACTTCCCGCCGCAGGCTCAAGTGATTCTGACTGCTCTCAAGCAATATGGAATGATCCTCGCCGACAACGGCAGCGACTGGTTCATCTCTGGAGCCCCCGACACTCGCTGGAATAACGATGCTTTACGCACACTAAAAAAAGTGCAAGGAAAAGATCTGGAAGTCGTTTTGATGAAAGGAATGGTTTCGGATTGAAAATAGAAAACAGTTTTGCCGGACAATTTAAGTATCTGGCGAAAGAAAAAGGCCCGATGAATCGCTCTTTCGAACAACTCATCGGGCAGCGGTTCAGCCACTTTGATCCTTACCGCTTATGCTGGTTGAAGGTCGCACAGGGCTTCTTTCAACCGACCACGGGCGGTGTGGAGTCGTCGCTTGATCGTTCCGATTGGGCTTGAGAATCGGACGCTCATTTCTTTGAGCGACTGACCTTCGAAGTAGAAAGCCAGCAATGTGTCACGATCGAGCGGTCGCAATTGGCAGATGCCGTCTCGGACTTGTCCAGCCTGTTCAGCCTGGAGGACATCTTCGAGCGGAGCCTGTCGCTTTCCGGTGACGCCACCGAAGGTTTCAGGAGCCTGCACGGTCTCTCGTGGTCGACGGACGGCACGGTTGATCGCCATGCGAACGGCGATTCGCTTCAACCAGCCGACGAACCGTTCTGGTTCGCGCAACTGATCGATTTTTCTCATCGCTCGCATGAAAACTTCCTGAGTCACTTCGATTGCTTCAGATCGATTTCGCAATCGACGGAACACAACAGCGAAGACGACGGTTTCGAATTCTTTGATCAGTTCGCCAAAGGCTTCTCGGTCGCCAGCCTGCGCTCG
>JAJDEL010000382.1 GCA_029259835.1 Planctomicrobium sp.
ATGCGCCATGTGAGCTACGGTGCCTCAAGTTTCTCGAAAGATGGAAGCAAGCTTGCCGTTCTATTAGAAGGTCCATGGAATACATGGATACAAATCTGGAATATCGCTTCTGGGCGGTTGATCGCATCGTACACAAAAGACGCGAAGCTCAGTGGTGCAGTTGAAGGTGACAGAGAATATCAAGGCCCTTCAATCGACTGGTTCCCAGACGGTCGACGAATCCTGTTGTACGGCAAAGGCGTCTTCGATACCGAAACTGGTCAGGGAGTAAAACTGATCACTTCGACAGTACGTTATCGAGTCAAACCGATCGGGGGTGATAATATTGCGGTTTTGCAAAAAAAACAGTACGTCGCTTTTGATCTGAACGAAATACCAGAAAACTTGACTCCCTGGGAAAGAGAAACGTTGAAGTCAGAAACTAAAGATTCAGGCAACTCCTTGGCAGTTGCTCCCAAAGAGAAAAAACCAGTGTCGCTCACAACCGATCTGTCGGGGGTTCAATACATTTCGCGGCAATCGGAGCGAGTCTGGGATGTCTCCGCCGATCCGCAGTCCTCAACTCCGATCAGTGAATCGATTTCAGTTGGTGAGTTTTCGAACGAACATCTCTATCATACGAGCATTTCCGCGGATCACTCAGTATTCGTCGCTGGATACTCCAGCAAAACTCCAAGGATTTGGAACGGAATCGTCTCCGATCTGGATAAGATGAAGTCGTGGGTTGAATTTGTCGATTTACAAAATGCGAGTCGTCGAGACAAATTTGATTTTTCTTTTCCATGTGGGTTTCAGGCTGTTTCTCCATCAGGAAATCGTGTCCTGACTCGAGACTTTGACGGTTTTAAACGGTTCGATATTTGGGATTTGGAAGCAAAGAATCACCTCGTAGGATTTGTACCCTATACTCAAGGGAGGAGTGATGGCGGAGCACCAATTCTCTGGACAGATTTTATCGACGACGATCGAGTTCTGACGCTAGCGGCGGGCCAGTTGACCTGTTGGAGCGTTCCTGATGGGAAGGCGCTATATGAGATCGCAATTTCGAAAGCATCGGCGCGTCCGGTCTTTAGTCCAGGGCGTCATTACCTCGTAATGTTACACGGGGGATCGCTTTCAATGATTTCTACTGAGACGGGTGAGATCGTTGGGTATCAGGATCAGCTTGGATTAGGTGGACCTTTGGTGGCCGCTGCGTTTCGAGCAGATGGCCAAGAACTTGCGATTCTGAGTTCACCTGTCGGAGGAGGCGAACTTGCGATCCTGGGGATTGAATCAGGGCAAGTTGAAAAGTCATTCCCTTTACCACTCGCCGGAAAAACTCTCCAGTGGTGCAAAAACAATTACGTGTTGATTGACGGTGGCTATTGCATTTCGCTTGAGAAGGCTGCCGTCGCCTGGATTTATCATCTCGATGGAGTACGAGTGAATTCAGGCCCAGGTGAGGTGCAGCTATTTCTCAGCAAAGCGGATCACAAATCGCCTCATACTCTGGTGTCTATGAAGCTGCCAAATACAGAAACGCTGAACGCTATGAAAATTTCTGAACCTCCAAACGACGTGGTATTATCAGCTGGAGGGAGCATTGCCCTCGACGTCCAAATTCCATCTCCGCCAGGGCGAAGTAACTTTTCTGAAGAAGTGCGATTGGCTCTCGCGAATCAATTTTCCAAAAACGAAATCGGAGTTGCCCCGGCGGCTTCACTAACACTTATTGTTCGTGGCAATCAAGACAAGACAGGTGGGGGAATCAGTTTGAGTCGATACGGTTCTGCGTTTGGAAGAGACACTGATCTCGACGAGGAACGAGTCACCTGGACTCTGTCGATTCAACAAGAAAACCAAACTCTTTGGCAACGATCTGTCTCTGCAAGTAACACAGGGAGCGTCAGTGTTGAAGATGGCGTGACTGGTCAGGCGGCGATCAATGCGGCAGCTGGACAACTCAAAGAGCAGATGTGGAAAAAAGCGACGAGCCGATTGCTGAATTTCAAAGTCCCGAAATATGTCTTCGGATCGAAAGCTGGGACTGGTCTTGGTTCAACAAAACTTGGAACAAAGTAGTGAGAATCATTGCCAAAGTGCAGAGTTTTCTTCCGTGTTCTCAACTAGTACCGATATCGAAATAGCTATTAACACTGATGATTACGAGTATGATCAATCCGACAGTCATCTTTCCACCGATGCCGAGAAGTCTCCCCAGCAAAGCACCTTTTCCGATCTCGACGCGTTCAGCATGAAGGCGCTCAGACTCACCAATGTAAGCTCCGAGAAACGCTCCGACCGCTCCGCCAGCGATTGCTGCGACAACGCTGCCAACAATGGGGATCGGAATTCCGATGATCGCTCCGGCAATGCTACCAGCAAAGGCGCCTACAAGAGAAAAGAATGCGCCTTTTCTGCTCCCCCCTTTAGTTGCCGCGCCTGCTGCTCCGGCAGCGAATTCTAGGATTTCTCCTAAAATTGCCAGGGCTAATGCAATCCCGACAATGGTCCAACTCAGGCGTGGTTCATACTGTTGTGGTAAGAGGTACGCATACATCGCCGCCAAAACGACCATCATCCAGTTACCAGGCACCATCAACAGCGTTGATGTCCAGCAAGCCAGATTCAGGAGCAGAAGCAAAGATGCGTAAACAAAGACCATGGTTTGTGTGTATCCATCTAAGGTTCGTTAAGGACTTATTCTTTGCTGTCGAAATCGCAGATGCAAGAGCGTGCTGAGAACCATACAATCCATTCTCT
>JAJDEL010000383.1 GCA_029259835.1 Planctomicrobium sp.
GCCGAGAGAAGAGAGAAGTCACTCAACTCAGCAGGTTCAGACGCAGTGCGCTGGACTTCGTCACTCAAATCATTTGAGCGTTGATTCGGTGCCGTGGGCCGCGAATCGCTCTGGCATCCACAAGCACAAATTTGGAATTGAGATGTTGTGCGAGAATCTTTCGCGTGACAGCAACTGCCTTCGTTCGCACCATTTGAGGAGATTCGCCCGTTGCAACAGCACGTTCCCGACTGCTTCGCGTCAAGCGAACAACAACACGACTCTTCCGAGCATTGACCAAACGCTGGAACAGCAATGCTGCCAAGCACTTGAGCAACCAGAAGGGTGCTGGTGAGAACGATTTTTGTAAAAAAGGACGACATTAAACTCAAACCTAAATAGTTTTCTCCGCAACGCGGCAACTCTTCTTTTATCGGACAAATCGCTGTTTCACTCAATATGAATTCTGCAATTCCCGGCATTGATTTTGTGACTTTCAATAATAATTTCGCATCTCATGCAGTATCTAGAAGTTAAGATGCAAGCCAACGAATCAGTCGAATGGTACGAATGAAAAAGAGTTGTCACCAATTCGTCTCATTCGTGAAATTCGTTGGCAATTTTTCAACTTGCTGGCGCGTCTGCCTCCGATGGTTCAGTTCCTGCCCAGTGGTGGTCGTGGAGGCCGAGGTTCATTTTTAATTCTTTGAATCCACAGAAGACGACCGGGACAACGAACAGTGTGAGCATGGCGACGACCATTCCACCGAAGACCGGCAGTGCCATTACGCGGGCGACGTCGGCACCGCGACCGGTGGCAGCCAGCACAGGGATGAGTGCGAAGATGGTCGTGAATGTCGTCATCAGGCAGGGACGGATGCGACGCATCCCCGCTTCCACGGTAGCGTTGCGGATGTCTTCAATCGTTTCCAATTTCTTGCGAGAGAAGATCTGATCGAGATACGTGGCAATCACCACACCATCATCGACAGCGATCCCGAACAGAGCGATGAAGCCAATCCACACGGCGGTATTGATCTGAATATCGTTGAATGCGAGTAAAATCATCCCACCAGCGAAGGCCACAGGAATACCGGAGAAGACGGCCAGGGTGATCGGCACGTGGCGAAACTGGAGATAGATAATGAATAAGTTTGTGAGGATCACCAGCGGAACAACCCACATGAGTCGCTGATTCGCTTCGATCTGGTTTTGGAACGAGCCGACTGGCTGCAAGACATAGCCTGCAGGAAGATCCAGCTTGTCAGATGTTTGGGCATCCCGCAGCGCATCTTTGACGGCTTGTACGGTCTCCAGATCACCGACCATACCGGAGGGAGCAAACGAAACATGAGCCACCAGCCGAGCGTCTTCGCTGTTAATGACACCCGGCCCCCAAGTGGTCGTCATCTTCGCCAGTAAATCGAGTGGAACAACTTCTCCCGAATGAGTGACGACCGGCAGTCGCCCGAGTTCTTCGATGCGCTCACGAATGTCCCGCTGATAACGGACACGGATCGGATACCGTTCACGTCCTTCGATTGTCATCGTCAGATTCATGCCGCCCAGAGCGGTCTCGATGATCTGGTTGACCATCATGGTTGACATGCCGTACCGCGCTGCGAGTTCGCGGTCGACCTCAAACTCAACATATGGTTTGCCGAGTACGATATCGGGATTGACGGTGTCCCCCTTGACTTGCGGGACTGTTTTCAATTGCTCTGCGACTTGTAAGGAAGCTTTGGCGAGCCCCTCCAAACTATCTCCAAAGATCCGAATTGCCATCGGTGCTTTGATACCACTCTGCAACATGACAACCCGGCCTTCGATCGGTTGCAGTGGAGACGCGCGAGTCACTCCCGGTAATGTGGCAACGGCGTTGATCTGATTCCAGATGTCTTTGACCGTGACGCCTTCTCGCCACTCGTCTTGCGGCTTGAGCATTATGTAGGTCTCAATCATGGACGCGGGAGCCGGGTCGAGTGCAGATTCAGCGCGACCGATCTTCCCCAGGACATTTTCGACTTCGGGGATCTCTTTGATGAGTGCGTCTTGCGTTTGCAAAATCTCCATCGCCTGTGAGAAACTCGCGGCAGGATAGAGAGTTGGCATGTAGAACCAACTTCCCTCGTCGAGTGCAATCCAATCGTCGGATTCAAGCCCAGTAAAGACGTGCTTGAATTGCACGTAACCGGGGACTTGGTTCATATCCATGCCAAGTTTCTGAGTGAAGTTCTCCACTGGACGCAAGACGCCAGGCAGGCCAATCCATGCCCCAATACCAAGCAGGACAATGGTTATCGGTGCCAACAGAAACGCTCCTTTATGCCTGAGAAACAACCGCAATGTTGGTTCATAAATGAACAGAATGAATCGACTCACCGGGTTTTGATCAACAGGTCGAAGTCGTTCACTCAGCATCCAGTAGCCGAGCACACCTCCGAGTAGAGTGGCGAGTCCAGTCAACATCGGAAGGCTGAGTGGAATATGCTCCACGGCACGTCCGCCCCACAAAAACCAACATGAGACCCCAAGTAACGAGGCCAGAGCGAAGCCTCCGAGCAGGCGGTGAATCAGTTTCATGCGACTTGACGACAACAACAGACGACTCAGGAGCGGGACCAAAGTGACAGCAACGATGAGGGCTGAAACCAACGAAAAAGTTTTTGTCCACGCCAACGGTGCAAACAAACGATAGTCGCGTCCAGTCAACATGAAGACCGGTAGAAAACTGACGACCGTTGTCAGGACAGCAGTCACGACCGCAGGGGCCACTTCAGACGCTG
>JAJDEL010000384.1 GCA_029259835.1 Planctomicrobium sp.
ATTGTCGTAATACCAAGCGTAGTCTCCAATTTTCTCTGGGTCATCACCAAAGGAATATGCACTCGTGGTTCCTGCACGACACGCATATTCCCATTCGGATTCGGTTGGCAAACGGTAGTATTGTCCAGTTTTCTCTGTCAGCCAGGCACAGTACATCTTGGCTGCCAGTTGAGTCATGCAGATTGCTGGGAATCCATCGTGTCCCATTCCGAATGTCATATCGGTGTATTCTTTTGTCGGACGTGTGACGCCATCGGCTTTCTTGTCGACCTCACTCTGCGCGCGTCCAAAAATATCGCGTCTCTGAATATCGAGATTCAGTCGCCACGTATCGTACTCATCCCAGGTGACTTCATGCTTCCCCATCCAAAATGGTTCGATCTTCACCTTGTGTTGAGGCCCCTCGTCTTCTTCACGGTCGCTTTCATCTTTGGGGCTGCCCATCAGGAATTCACCACCAGGAATCGGTAGCATTTCGAACTTGACTTCGGTATCGCGAAGCAACTGCGTGTACGGTTTCATCTCCTTTTCTGTCTTCGCAACACTGTCAGGATCGCGAAGATAAGGATCTTTAGGGTTCGGTTTGTCTGCAAAAGATGGTGAGGCCACGCAAGCAAATACAAGAAATAAACACGAAGCCACTTGCCAATTCCGGTGTTCAAGGCGTACTGTCAACATGGGAAACCTTTCAATTATAAAAACCAGCAAGAGGGGGCATTCGATGCAACAACGGCGTCTCTACCGTTCATCGCGATGCTGGCCTGGGTGGGTGATTCGAGGAACGTCACTGTTCCTAATTCTATTCTTAACGGTGCAAACGCCTGCACTCGGAGCCGAAGAACTGAATCGTTACGAGTTCCTGCAGATCCGCATGGGCATTCCCGTCATTATTACATTGTACGCACCGACCCAATTGATCGCAAATCAAGCATCCAAGGCTGCATACGACCGATTTCGCGAAATCGACCGCATCATGAGCGACTATGATCCCGATAGCGAACTGATGCAACTCTGTAAAAATGCGAAACTTGGCGAACAAAACAAAGTCAGCCGCGAATTGTTCGAAGTCCTTCAGGCTGCAATTTCTCTTTCAGTAAAAACTGACGGTGCCTTCGATGTAACGGTCGGTCCAGTTGTCAAACTCTGGAGGATCGCCCGCCGTCGTAAAAGACTTCCCGATCCAGATCGCCTCGAATCTGCCCTCGGCAAGGTGGGTTACAAATTCGTGAGACTGAATGAATGCGAGCAGAGTGTCTCGTTACTCAAGGAGAAAATGCAGATTGATCTCGGCGGCATCGCGAAAGGTTACGCCGCCGATCAAGCTCGTACGGCCATGAAAAAACTGGGCGTGACGCGTCTTTTGATCGACGCCGGAGGAGACATCGTCGCCGGCGATCCACCTCCGAATAGAGACTACTGGCGTATTGAGGTTGAAAAACTACGCCGTAAAAAAGATGAAGCCGCCCCGGCTCCGATCGTCAAAATTAAGAACGCCGCGATCGCGACATCAGGCGATGCGTATCAGAATCTCGAAATCAACGGCACGCGCTATTCGCACATCGTCAATCCAGAATCCGGTCTCGGACTGACCACTCCCAGCACTGTCACGATCATCGCCCCCACTGGCATTCAGGCCGACAGTCTTGCCTCTGCCGTGAGTGTGCTAGGGACAGAGAAGGGCCTCAGGTTGATCAACTCACTGAAAAATGTTGAAGCCTTCATTGTAACTTCCGAAGAGGGTGGAGCCGTAAGTGAGTCTTCGAGTGATCGGTTTCGAGACTTTTTCATTGAGAATGATGTGAACCACCGCCTAGAATAGAGAAGCTAAACGGGACCATCTAGCAAGAATAAAAAGGGTCTGCCATGTTGAGTCATCAAGGCCAAATTGTATTGGCTTGCATCGTCTTTGGTCATATTGTATTGGCTTGCATCGTCTTTGGTCATGCAGTGGGAGTTGATCGCGTGATAATTCGTGCCTGTCTTTGAAGCATGAGCAGCGTTTGGTCCGGCTGCGGGAGATAGCATTGATGTGTGAAGTTGGAGATTCTCTTCGTTTTATACGGAGGAAGCGGGGGCGATGACTTGATTCTGCTCGAACTCCGCTGGCCGGCCAGATTCGTGCTTGATCATGCTCAAAATCGTTGTCAAATGAAAAAGTGGAGTGAGAAGGAGTCTTTCGAACTTACCTTCCCAACTTTTTCATAGAAACATGGGCAAGTCACATCCGTCAGGGATATCAAATGTCAGGTCTTTTCAGTCGAAATAATTTGATTGTCACTGGATTTGCATTGATCGCTCTCGGAACAGGCGACACGACAGTTCAAGCTCAACAAAACACGCAATGCTTCTCGATTGAATTCTTCTACGACTCAAACGTGAATGACGCTGCTGAGCTTCGTTCGGGTTTAGAATCATTTGCGAAAGAACGATCTGGGCTTGTCGTCCACGTACGTGACGTCAACGACGACGAAGCTTCTCAGAAACGTGTCAACGTCATCGCGAAACACTTTCGCATCTCCAGCATGAAACTCCCTGCGATCTATGGGCTAAAGAATGTCATCGCTGATATCAAAACCGAAGAGCAACTTCGGAAACGATTGAAAGAAATCCTGCTGCTGACCGCCTATGTTCGCAACGGATGTCCGCATTGTCGTGACACGAAAGCGTTTCTCGCAAAGTATCGCTCTCGCTATCCAGCACTAGAAATCAAGTATCGTGAAGTGATTACTGACGCTTCAGCGAATCGAGAAATGCAGGCTGTCGTACGTCGCTACCAGCGATCAGCCGCGAGCTTGCCAGTGATCCATTATTGCAATGGGCTGACAATTGGATTTGATCGAGAAGCAACGACTGGAAAACGGATTTTGCAGACACTGGATTACTGGTCCAACGCTTGCCAATCTGAAAAAAAAAAGTAAGCCGACGGAATGAACAATTCACAGAACCCGTTTCGACATCGTTAGTTTTGAGGACCAGTCTGTCGGCGATGATGCTGGTCAGCGATTCGCCCACCGATGATTTGCCCGTTGGGTTACTTGTCGCAAGTTCGAGTTCATTTGACGAAGTTGAAGATTCAAAAGACGGGGAGTTACCGATTCCCGCCTCGGATTTTGATGCACTTCCTCCCCCTCCCGCTGGCGATTCTCTTCCGCCACCGCCGTTTGGCGATCTCCCTCCCCCACCTCCATCGGGCGATGATCTCGGACCTGCGAATAAAGGAGCAGATGCTCCGTTGCCGATTCCACTCGATGGTGATGATTCCCCAGGTTCAACATTGGGTGAGAGCGATGTGGAATTGCCGATTTTCGGTATTGTGAATGCGAAAGAGATCGGCATGCCTGCATTTACAATTGCGATTGGGTTGGTTGATGGATTC
>JAJDEL010000385.1 GCA_029259835.1 Planctomicrobium sp.
CAAAGTGAATCTTGCATCAGGTCCGTGGCTCAAGTTTCTTGATCCGCAGACCGCAGTCGTTCGCTGGACCACCGCACAAGAGCAGCCGACTCATTTAGAGTATGGATTAGGTGAAATCAAAAAAATCATTCACGAAGAAAACCTGCGAACCGAACATCAGGCAACGCTCACAGGACTCCGGCGGCAACAGATGTCTCACTACCGAATTGGTGTCGTTCACGCTTATGAAACGGTCTTAACTGCCGATTTTGAATGCGACAATTTCTTCAATTACACGCCCTTGCGAAGTGACAGACTCCCGGCTTCTGCTCTACTTGAAACAAAGAAATGGGTCACCCAGTTGCTGAAACAGTCTCCTGCGAAGCGAGGAATGTCCCTAATCCTTGGCGAGTTCAATCGACAGCGATTGCTGCAATTATGTCGTGATTCAGAATTGCGATTCGTAGTTGCGGATGATGACTTAGATCGAGTGAATCAACTCCGAAAGACCTTACGAAAAAACGGCGTCTACGGAACTCAGGTCGCTGTGCATCATGTCGAGCAGTTGTCACATCTCCCGTTCGTTGGTAACTGGGCAAACCTTGTCATAACGACGAGCAAGACAGACGCAAAACTCGTTCAGGAAATTGAGAGAATGGCCCGTCCCGATGGCGGTGTTGCTCTCGTTGTCTCGCATGAAGAGACCAAATTGCCTTCACACTTCAGTCGCAGCGAAGCCGCGGAAGGACAGCATTGGTATCGCTTTGTTCGTCCAGCGCTGCCTGGCGCCGGTGATTGGTCTCACTTATACGGCGATCCAGACAACTCTGCGTTTACCGGAGAAGATCTTGGCGGAGCAACTTCGACTGAAGACCTGGATATCCAATGGGTCGGACGCCCCGGTCCACGGTATCAGGCAGACCGTAGTGGTCGAAAGCCATCGCCACTCGCTACGGCTGGTCGATTATTCCTGCAAGGATTGCACCGCATCATAGCGGTTGATTCGTTCAACGGAACCGTCATTTGGTCTCTGGAAATCCCTGGCCTTGAACGGTTCAACGTCCCGAGAGATTGCAGTAACTGGTGCGCGACGCGTGACTATTTGTTTGTCGTTGTGAAGCAAGAATGCTGGAAAATCGATGCCGCGTCTGGAGAAGTCGTCGAGCGATTTCCGACAGCCACCACTAATCCAGAGGCGAACATGGAATGGGGATACGTTGCGATACACAATGATCAACTTTACGGCAGTGAAGTTGCCTCAGGAGCATCCTGGACCGACTACTGGGGAGGCGAAGGCTGGTACGATGCCAGATCGGGACCCGTCACGTTTCCGATTTGTAGCGACCGCCTCTTTTGCAACGATGCCGAAACTGGCGAGATGACCTGGGAGTACCAAAGCGGTGTGGTTCTCAATTCAACAATCAGCATCGGTCAGGAGACGATGTACTTCATCGAATCCCGCAACAGCGAAATCATGGCTTCCAAAGATCGCCGCATTGGAAACCCGAAGCTCTGGAAAGACCTGTATCTGGTCGCGATTGATGCCAACACCGGATCTCCAAAATGGGAGAAGAAGCTTGCTCCCAAAGGCGAGCAAGTCGTCTTCTTTCTGGCTCATGCGGCGAATCAACTCACGTTGGTTTCTTCGGCGAATGCGGAATTCAAAGTTGCCTCATTCGATGATCAAGACGGCAGCGAACGCTGGACTCAATCAACAAAATGGCCAGGTGGTAAGGGCGATCATGGCAAAGCGATGTCGCGACCGGCCATCGTCGGAGATCGACTCTTCGTCCGCCCGGCAGTCTTCTCACTTAAAGACGGAACCGTCCTTCCGGAAACGATGCCTGGAGGGAAGTGCGGAACTTATGCCTGCACAACGAATGCCCTCTTTATGCGAACGTGGACAGTTTCGATGTGGAGTCCCGAAAATGGAGAGAAAACTGACTGGCCCCGTTTGCGACCCGATTGCTGGCTCAGCACGATCCCCGCCGGAGGGATGCTTCTTTCTCCCGAAGGGGGCGGAGGTTGCAGTTGCGGTTCCTGGATGGAAACATCCATTGGATTCATGCCCAAGATCTTCGATCAGCGAGCGAAATGATTTTATCCGCATAGACGGTCACTTAAACGGATTGGAAACGAGTTTGCACTTAGAGAAACATTCAATTCTCGCTCTTTTCTGGCATGTGAACGAATCTTTTCTCGAGTACGAAATGGAATCACAGCGGGTTTTTCCTGTAATCTGTGGCATTTCCCGCTCTCTTTGACCATAATCATTGCGCCGAGAAATTCTCATCCATTCCTTGTCTGGAATATGCGTGAGTCAGGAAGACATTACATAGTTGCGTTGTCGATCATCCCAGTGTGGCGTTGATTAATCATTGAGACGGGAAAATCGGGATGCCGGAAGAAAAAAAAGCAACGGTTCTTGGAGACTTCAAACTTCGAAAGAAGTTAGGCCAAGGTGGGATGGGAATCGTTTACCTGGGACACCAGAAGAGCCTTGATCGTGAGTGCGCGGTTAAGGTGCTTTCTAAGGAGATGGCTGCGAAACCGGGATTTGTCGAACGTTTTGTGCGCGAAGCACGCGCGATGGCAAAAATCAACCATCCCAACGTCGTCGACTGTTACGCTGTGGGTGAAGACAAGGGGTATCACTTTGTCTCCATGGAACTCATTGATGGTCAAAGCATGCAGGATTGGGCCGATCAGCTTGGAAAACTTTCTATCGCTGATTCTATTCTAGTCACTCTCGTTTGCGCAGAAGCTCTGCATTATGCCCACGAACTCAACATGATCCACCGGGACGTGAAGCCCGATAACATACTCGTGACCAAGCAGGGTGTCATCAAAGTCGCTGACATGGGGCTTGCCAAGGCGATCAACGAAGACGATCAAGGACTGACGCAGAGTGGGACCGGATTAGGAACTCCCCATTACATGGCCCCTGAACAGGCACGAAACGCCAAGCACGTAGACCGACGCGTCGATATCTATGCTCTCGGTTGCACGCTCTACCATTTTCTCACCGGCGAGATGCCATTTTCTGGAGACTCAGTTGTCGAACTGATTGTGAATAAGGAAAAAGGAAAGTTCACATCAGCAAAACGATTGAACTCTGACGTTCCTGAACGACTGGATTTGATTATCGACAAGTCAATGGCGGCAAACCCTTCACACCGCTATCAGACTTTTACCGACATGATTTCTGATCTGGAAGCTTTGGGGCTTGCTGGTGAGGCACTCGAATTTATTGATGAAGAGGTTCGTATTCCAGTGCGCCGCACTTCGTCTCCATCACTTGTCACATCGATCGGGATGAACACAGTCGCCGGAACTGCTCCCAATCCGAAGGCGAAAAAAAAACCGAGAACAAAGCAGAGCGATTCCAAAGGGTCCACACCATCACTTTCGGACTCAGGTTCTGATGGCAAATGGTTTGTGAAATACGAAGGAAGTACTGGCAAAGTCAAAATCGGGAAAATGACGACTCCGCAAATCATTACCGCGATCAAAACGGATAAGCTAAACTTCAAGACGCAGGTTTCGATGAATTCGAAAGGGCCATTTCTTCCATTAGCCCAGGTGCCAGTCTTCGAAGGTGACGCAAAAAATATGTTGACTCGGCAAAAATCTCAATCAAAAGACCGAAGTCTTGCGGCCGAATACGAAAAACTCGCCAAACAATACGAACGCCGCAAATGGTGGGATTTACTAAGGCGAACAGTCAACGGAACACTCGGATT
>JAJDEL010000386.1 GCA_029259835.1 Planctomicrobium sp.
TCAGCCCCACAGCGATGAATCGGTCGATCGGATCGAGATTCGCTGGCTTGCCGTTCGTATTGAAAACCGTTGGCAGTTCTGGCGGGGTAATTGGTGAGAAAGCCCAGTGTTCGATCGCGACGTCGTCCTCTGCGAGTTCCGGCAGTCCAGGAGCTCCGGCTGCGATCCAATCGCGCAGAACGGCCTTTTCCTGATTCGAAAGCGGCTCGTCCTCAGGCATCTCGTTCTTTTCCACTCGATTCCAGAGTGAACTGTTAGTCAAGTCGCCAGGAATCACCACTGGACCACTTTCACCTCCACGAGCGATTTCGCGCGGGCTACTCAGGCTAAGTTCTCCGTCCGGATTCAGCGGTCCATGACACTTGGCGCAGCGCTTTGTCAACAAGGGCCGCACGTCCTCCTCGAAATCGACCGCAGCCGACAAGATGGCAGACGACAGTAAAACGGTCATCAGCGACAATGAAATGTGGGAAATGAAACAGTTCACTCCCTTGCTTGGGAAGAGGATTCCACGAAGCAATTCGCCGCACCGTCGTGCACCTCTATTTTTGGACCTCTGATACATCGATCAACTCCTTGCTTTCCTCCGCGAATCGTCAACTGATGAACAATCGCCGCCACGGCACCAGCTCGTTCGCTTTCCTGAGTGCGCTGATTCACGCGAATGATGCGACATTGTTCCAATGTTGCAGCCAGGGCTCGCTGACGAACTTGCTCACAAAGCCGGTCAAACAGTCTGTCTTGCAGGTGCAAGAATCGTCCGTGGAGAAAGACGACTTCGGGATTGAAAATGTTGACCGCTGAAGCGACGCCGATTGCAAGGTAGTCCACAGCCCGTTCAAGAATGTCGTCGATGTCCAGCTCTCCGCCAGCATGCAGCTGCGCGGCTTCCGAGATGTCGAGATTCTTGCCGAGGCGTCGCGAAACGGATTCAGCAACAACTTTATCGGTCGCAAACGTTTCCAGGCACCCGCGGTTTCCGCAACCACAAACCGGGCCTTCGACGTCAACGGTCGTATGACCTAACTCGCCAGCCAGCCCGTTCGAACCATACATTAACTGGTCATCGTTACAGACGGCGATTCCCAGACCACCGTTGTAATTCAGCAGCAGGAAGTTGTTCAGATCTCGCGCCTCGCCAAACATGCGTTCTGCCAAAAACAATCCGTGCATGCACTGCACGACCGCGACGGGCAAACCGATGACCTGTTCGAGTTCCGCGCCAAACCGCTTTCCATCCAACTGTGGTATATTGGGAGACTTAACAATCTCCTCAGTTTCTCGATCTATCAACCCGGGAACTGTCACTCCCAGGCCAATGAATTCTTCACCTTCGCCCTGCATCTGCTTGAGTCGTTTACCAATTGTCTTGATCAATGTGGAGAAGCGCCGAGGTGTACGAAAACGGCAGGTCGACTCATCGCGAATGCGACCATCGCAACCGGATACCACTAACTCACAATTGACGGGTCCAATGACAAGGCCCAGCACAGCCCGAACTTCGCTCGCCAATTGGTAGACCTTTGCGGGTCGCCCGAACCCTATGTATTCCTCATCCTGCTCGTCGACCACCTTCGCTGCCACGAGATCTGCAAGAATCTTCGAGACAGTAGGATAACTGATACCCGTCTGCTGCGCCACGCCGCGGCGTGACAACTTATGTCGTGCCTGCAATATGGAAATGACCAACTCGCTGTTGCGTGTACGTTCGATAGATGAATTCTGAGCGGCTTTCAGTTTTCGATTCCCTTTTGGGTCATCAGAAGAAGGTTGATTCGTGAAACACTTGCGTTCTTTGTCACACGAAAGGTAGTTTTATAATGGCATTACATAACTGTGTCAATTCACCCATCATCCTTTACCCTCCAACTCGTTTCTCCCCAAATGATTGTAAGAATCTGGATGGCGCTGGCTGCGGTATTTCGCTCATCGTATAGGCCGTGTCTCAATCACCGTTCATGTTCACCCAAGATGGAGTGAAGATATCGGATTTCGACCAATTTTCTTCTCACCAAACGTTCCTCTCGTGTTACACCTCACATATCTCAGAGTTGTTGTTGATCAAACCCTGAAAACATCTATTGAACAGGAGGACGTTTAACGTTTCCATTCTCCCTACAAGTTTCAACCTGAAATTCTCCTGTTCAAAGGTGTTCAAGGTTTTCTTCCTTTAAATCAATTGAAGTAGTTAGGACGGTTCTTGGACTTGGGATTTTTGGAACTGAGAATAAAAGTGGACATTGACATCCACTTATTGGTCGATCAAAATTTATAGACCAAATGCGAATCGCCTCCTCGGTGACACAACGTAGTCCTGCCTGTCCGGTATCCACTACCGGAAACTTCCCCCCCCCTCCTTGTGGGAGCCCGCCTAATATGTCTGCACCGTGCATCCGTCTTTCATTGCCGCGACGCTGGTTGCCGTTTTCCATTCTACTGGGATGGGTCTGTTTCCTTTCCTTCGAATTGTTGGCTGCGGACAAGGGCGATTTTTTTGAGAAACGTATTCGTCCTGTTCTCATTGAGAAGTGTGGTGAGTGCCACACTGGCGATACTCCTGAAGGAGATTTTCGGATTGAGAGTCTGGCAGACCTCACGAAAGGTGGTATGAGTGGTCCTTCGCTGGTGGTTGGGAAACCACAATTGAGTGAACTGATCAAGCGACTGGAAGTCAAAGATCCGGACTTGCTGATGCCGCCTGAAGAATCACTCCCAGTGAAGGTGATCGCGGATTTCAAGCAGTGGGTTCGCGATGGTGCGATCTGGCCGGATTCGAGTAAATCGATGATGGACGAAATGGAAGAGGATGTTCTGCCCTGGGCTTTTCATCCGCTCAAATCTATTTCGCCACCAGAAGTGAAGAATTCCGACTGGTGCCGGACGGAGATTGACAATTTCATCCTGGCCTCGCAGACACAGCATCAGTTGACCCCTGTCTCTTCAGCAAACAAGCGAACGCTCCTGCGGCGTGTTTCTCTCGACCTCACTGGCCTGCCACCGACGCCTGCCGAGATTCAAGGCTTCCTCGTAGATGAGTCCCCCAAGGCTTTTGCTAAAGTGGTCGACAGATTGCTGGAGAGCAACTCCTATGGGGAACGCTGGGGACGACACTGGCTGGACGTGGTTCGCTACGCAGACACCAGTGGTGATGGAACCGACATGCCGGTTCCAGAGGCTCGCTATTATCGCGACTATGTGATCGCCGCATTCAACAGTGACATGCCTTATGACCAATTTTTGATTGAACAACTCGCTGGCGATATTTTGGCGACGCAGACCCCGGATGATCCGAGAAATCACGAGAAGATCATTGCGACAGGATTCATTGCATTGTCCAGGCGGTACGGGAATTCACGAAATGCTGAGTACGAACTGATCATCGATGACACAATCGACACGATGGGGCGGTCGATGTTGGGTCTGACCCTGGGATGCGCCCGTTGCCATCATCATAAGTTCGATCCGGTCACGTCGGAGGACTACTACGGCATGTTCGGCTACTTCAACAGCACGCAGTATCCTCATGCAGGGACTGAGCATCAAAAAGAACGGGCTGACTTTGTTTCGTTGACCATTCCTGAATCACTCAAGGATGTCTACGACTCTCCAGAAGCCTGGGCTGTGTCGACCAAGTCA
This sequence comes from Planctomicrobium sp., assembly GCA_029259835.1. Lineage (GTDB taxonomy): Bacteria > Planctomycetota > Planctomycetia > Planctomycetales > Planctomycetaceae > Thalassoglobus. Next base: position 3,637 of record JAJDEL010000386.1, read on the forward strand.
AAGGGGGTCGGAAATACTCGAATCTACATGGCGGGTGATCCTCGTAAAAAGGGAGATGTTGCTCCGCGTGCGTTTTTGAGCGCGATCACATCTGAGATACCGAAAATTCCCGATGGAGATAGCGGACGTTTGAAACTCGCGGAATGGATTGCTTCACCAGAGAATCCATTGACACCCCGGGTGATCGTCAATCGCATCTGGAAGCATCATTTCGGAAAAGGATTGGTGACGAATTCGAGCAACTTCGGCAAGCAGGCGGAACCGCCCAGCCATCCAGAACTGCTCGATTGGCTGGCTCATGAATTCATGAACCATGGCTGGTCGATCAAGCATTTGCATCGGAAGATTGTCCTGTCGTCTGTCTATCAACTCAGCAGTATCAGTCAGCCAGAACAGGAAAAACTCGACGAAGCGAACGTCTATTACTGGCGTTTTGATCGACAGCGAATGGACGCTGAGACCTTGCGAGATTCAATTCTTGCCGTCAGCGGAACGCTGGAGCCTGGCACTGGTGGTCGACATCCGTTTCCTCCAAATAACAAATTGAACTTCTCTCAAGGAAACCCATTCAGAAAGGTCTTTGATCACAATCACCGTTCGGTTTACCTCATGAGTCCTCGTCTTAACAAACATCCGTTTATGGCTCTTTATGATGGTCCCGATCCGAATAAAAGCACCGCTCAGCGAGCCAGTTCAACGGTGGCGCTGCAAGCGTTGTCGATGATGAACGGGACGTTCTTGCGAGAGAAATCGATCGCCTTGGCGAATCGCCTCACCAAGGAAGCTTCTGGAGAAACTGACCGCATCCAACTCGCCTACGAACTTGTGTTAGGACGTCCAGCGAACAGTGCTGTTCAGGCAGAAATGTTGGAATACTTAAAAGGCTATCAGTCACAACTGCAATCTGAAGGACGCTCTTCCGAGGATGTCAAACTCCTCGCCTGGACGAGCTTGGCGAAAGTCCTGCTAAGCTCGAATGAGTTTGTTTACATCGATTGAATTTGAAGACACAAGGCTCACCCTGAAAAAGTGAACCAGCATTACAATGACTTCTCCAGAGAACCGAGAACGAACCATGTTCAACGATATCACACGACGCGAAGTGCTAAAGCAAACTGTTGCAAGTGCTTTAGGTCTGGGAGCGATTGGGAGTTTGCCGCACGTCGCAAACGCGAATCCGCTGGCACCGAAAGCATCACAATTTCCCGTCAAAGCGAAGCGAGTGATTTTGTTCTTTATGCCGGGCGGAGTCTCGCATGTCGATACATTCGATCCAAAGTCTGCACTTGCACGGGACCACGGAAAGAGTCTCGGGAAGGACCGAATCCTCACCACCAGCAAGTGGGGATCACAGCGTTATGGAGAATCAGGGATGGAGATTTCGGACCTGTTTCCGTTCACCGCCCAGTGTGCTGATGACCTTTGCCTTATTCGTTCGATGCACGGTGACAAAGGAGATCACTTTGAAGCGACTTTGAGTATGCACTCTGGTGCGATGGCTGGGACGCTTCCAGGTATCGGCGCTTGGGTGAGTTATGGCATGGGGACCGAAAACCCGAATTTACCTTCACATATCGTTTTCGCAAAGAAGCTCCCATACGCCGGTTCGCAAGCGTGGGATTCAAACTTCCTGCCTGCCTATCATCAAGGAACACGAATCACTCCCGGTGCTGAACCGATTTCCAATTTGTATCCTGATCCAGCCATGGCTCGTTATCAGTCTCAGGAGTTGGCACTTCTCAAGAAAATGAACTCTCGACATCGCGACGCTCGACCTGGAGATGGCGTTCTCGATGCCCGCATGTACTCATTTGATGCGGCCGTTGGTCTGCAGAAAACAGCTCCGCAAGTCTTTGACCTTTCAGAGGAAACTGAAGAAACTCTGAAACTCTACGGTATTGATCGAAATGATAAATCAAGTTTTGCCTGGCAGTGCCTGGCCGCTCGTAGAATGAGCGAACAAGGCGTTCGGTTTGTCGAGTTAATCGATAGCGGAAACTGGGACGCTCACAGCAAAATGCAGTCGTACGACAAACTTGCCAAGAACGTTGACCGCGGGATGGGAGCGTTAATCACCGACCTCAAACAAAGAGGTCTTCTGGATGAGACACTGATCGTCTGGTGTACTGAATTCGGTCGTACTCCCAGCGCGAAGAAGGCCAACCCCGATGGTCGCGATCACTACAAAACGGCGTTCACTTGCTTCCTGGCTGGAGGAGGAGTCAAGGGAGGCATGGCCTACGGAGCGACTGACGAACACGGCATCAGAATTGCCGAGAACCCAGTTCACATTCATGACTTCCACGCCACGATTCTACATTTACTCGGATTCGACCATACGAAACTGACACATTTTTTCTCCGGTCGAGACTTTCGTTTAACCGGACTCGCTGGCAACGTCGTGACCGACATCATTGCGTAATGAAGTCTTGTGGATTTCACAAATCGAAGACCTCGTTCAAATCAACGATTTTCATGCTATGATGAGGCTTACAGTCGAGATGGTGCCTAAGCGGTCTACCATTCGACTGTGAGTATTGGAGATCAAGTCATTCAGAAATGACAGGCATAGAACGAAATGCTAAATATGACAACCTGTAGGATGATTTTTAAACGACATTCATTTTCGTGCCTTGTAGTGGTACTACACTTTGTCGTGGCGAGTCTCGCTGTTGCAGAGGAATCTGTGAACTTCACGACTCAGATCCGCCCATTGCTGTCGGACAAGTGCTTTCAGTGTCACGGACCGAATGCTGAGGATCGCGAAGCAGACCTTCGCCTGGACGTTAAAGAGAGTGCATTCAGCGAAGTTTCAGATGGAGTAGCGGTCACGCCGGGAAAACCGGACGAAAGTGTCGTCTTGCAGCGAATCATCAGTAAGGACGAAGACCTGATGATGCCGCCGCGTGATTCGGGGAAGACGCTCACGAACGAAGAAAAGGAGTTAATCCGAACCTGGATCGCGCAGGGTGCGCAGTGGGCCGACCATTGGGCGTTTGTGCCGCCAACGCGTCCGGATGTTCCAGAGGTGGACAATAAAGAGTTTGTCCGAAATTCGATTGATGCATTCGTGCTGCGACGCCTTGAACAAAATGGGCTGAAACCGTCGAAGCGAGCGGACCGAGTCAAGCTGTTGCGTCGACTTCATCTCGACTTAACCGGCCTTCCACCAACTGTCCGCGAGATCGATCAATTCCTCAGCAACGACAGCGAAGAGGCATACAAAAATAAAGTGGAAGAACTGCTGCGGTCACCTCACTATGGGGAGAAGTGGGCGCGGCACTGGCTTGATGCGGCGCGGTATTCCGACTCGGATGGATTCGAGAAGGACAAGCCAAGGTTTGCATGGAACTATCGTGACTGGGTCGTGCGGGCATTGAATAAAGACCTGCCGTACGATCAGTTTCTGATTGATCAACTCGCAGGCGATCTGCTTCCCAATCGAACTCAAGATCAATTGATCGCGACCGGATTTTTGCGTAACTCTATGGTGAACGAAGAAGGGGGCGTCGATCCTGAACAGTTTCGCATGGAAGCCATGTTCGACCGGATGGACGCAATCGGCAAAGGCATTCTTGGACTGACGATTCAGTGCAGTCAGTGCCATTCGCACAAATACGATCCGATTTCTCAACACGAGTATTATCAAATGCTCGCGTTCATCAATAACAGTGACGAACACACAGCCGTTGTGTTCTCACAAGAAGAGCAACTCCAACGAGACGGACTCACCGGGCGAATCGAGGCAATCGAAAGACAAATGAAGCAGGACGTGCCTGACTGGAACTCAAAAATGTCGGCGTGGGAAAATTCGGTAAGCGACGACCAGTCGGATTGGAAAATCCTGAATATCAAAAACTCCAGTGGGAGCAATTCGGAACGCTATTACACTCAATCGGATGGTTCAATTCTGGCTCAAGGTTACGCGCCTTCAAGAAACACAAGCAGGTTCGCAGTTGA
>JAJDEL010000387.1 GCA_029259835.1 Planctomicrobium sp.
CGCCACCCCCAGACCCCGCGCGCCGGGGGAAATGAACCGTCCCCGTCCCAGCGCCGACAGCAAATACAGCGCTGGTCCCAACATCAGCACCCACATGGATCCTCGGAGAGGAACATCAAATTGCCACACCGCCATGCCGACCGAAAGAGCCATGCCGCCCATTCCCAGTACAAAATACGGCAGGATTTTTCCAAGCAGAATTTCGCCCATCGAAACGGGAGTCACCATCAGGGCTTCCATCGTTCCACGTTCCCATTCTCGGGCGATCACCAGTGCTGTCAGTAACGCGCCGATCAGCGTCATAATGACGGCAATCAGCCCTGGGACGAGAAAGTTACGGCTGCGGAGATTACTGTTAAACCAGACGCGTTGACGAATTTCGACTGGCACTGTCAGCGGCAGACCTTCCTCAGTGGACCGATGCTCCAGCCACTTTGCATAAACCCCCTGGACATAACCGGTAATCAGTCGAGCGGTATTCGCGTCGACTCCGTTGACAATCAGCTGCACGGGAGCGGTCCGTCCGGAATGAAGTCGGTCAGCGAAGTCTTCCCGCAAGTGGAGAATGGCATCGACGCGGCCTTCCATCATCGCGTGCTGCGCCGCGTGTGTGCCAGCGATGTACGTCGGTTTGAAATACCGAGAATGTTCAAATTCGGAACACAGACTGGTAGTGTCGGGCGATGGCTGGTCGACGACCAGCGCAATCGGAACATGTTCGGCATCCAGCGACACGCCATAACCGAACAACAGCAGCAGAACGATCGGAAGTGCAAACGCGATCGCCAGCGCGCTTGGGTCACGCACGACCTGTAGAAATTCTTTTCGTACAAGACCTCGCATCCGCATGAGTGATCCGCCACGTTGCGAAGTCATAGGTCCACCATCGAATCATTCACATCCAGCATCATGATTTCCGTTCGTGAGTTTCGATCAGGTGAATGAACGCGTCTTCCATTGTTGGCTCCAACTGATCCGAAGAAGACTGCTGCTGTTTAATTTCAGCGGGCGTTCCGAGTGCGAGGATTTCGCCGGACATCATGATAGCCATGCGGTCGCAGTATTCGGCTTCCTCCATAAAGTGCGTCGTGACCAAAACGGTGACCCCCTGATTGGCGAGTCTGTTGATGCGCTGCCAGAATTCGCGGCGAGCAAGCGGGTCGACTCCCGACGTTGGTTCATCCAGAAAAATGATCTCGGGTTCATGCATCAGGGCACAGGCCAGAGCCAGACGCTGTTTGTAACCCAGTGGTAACCCACCGCTGGACTGATTCACGACGGTCCCCAATTCGAATTCTTTCGTCGCCCAGGCGATTCGTTCCCGCCGCTTCTGACCGGTCAAACCATACGCGCTACTGAAAAAACGAAGGTTGTCCGCAACACTCAATGTGCCATACAGCGAGAACTTCTGAGACATATAACCGATTCTCGCGCGTGCGCGTGCAGCAGTTTTTCGCACGTCAATTCCGGCGACCTGCAATGTCCCGCCACTGGCAGGCAGCAGACCGCACAACATGCGGAACATCGTCGTTTTCCCGGCGCCATTGGCACCCAGCAGACCAAAGATCTCACCTCGAGAGACATCGAACGAAACATTCTTCACGGCATAGAATTCGCCAAAACGTCGCTCGACATCGCGAACGGAAATCACCAGCCCAGTGTTGCTGCTGTGTTCAGGCGTACTCGCGGACGTCGAGGCTGCTACGGTAGGTGCGTTTGTCACTTTATTGCTGTCGGCATGTCGTGCTCGAAGTGTGGCGATGAAACCATCTTCAAATCGAGGCGGCACCGATTCGATGGTGACGTTGTCAGTGTTCGGCAGCAGTTGATTGGCGTCCGGTTCGACATCCTGTTTCAGCACCAGGCGTACGGCATCGCCCTGAATGACAGCGTCGACGACTTCGGGGCGGCTGGCAAGACGTCCCTGAATGTTGCGGTTTTTGCTCCCGGCGACGCGAACTTTGAATGTGCGACCGGTCAACGGTTTGCTGAATTTGTGGGGAGGTCCCTGGCCGATCAGGTCTCCTTCGTCGAGGATGATCACTTCGTGGCAGCGTTCGGCTTCGTCCAGGTAGGCGGTGCTCATCAGGACGCTGGTGCCCTCATCCTTCACAAACCGATCGACAATCGCCCACAGTTCTCGGCGAGAGACCGGGTCGACACCGACGGTCGGTTCGTCCAGCAACAGCAATAGAGGCGGATGAACTAACACACAGGCGAGCCCTAGTTTCTGTTTCATTCCGCCCGATAAACGTCCTGCCAGTCGAGCAGTGAATGGGGCAAGCCCTGTCATGTGCATCAATTCGTCATGTCTCGCAGCCCGCACACTGCGAGACACTCCCTGCAGGTCCGCGTACAGATTCAGATTTTCCTGAACAGTGAGATCTTCGTAGAGCCCGAATCTCTGGGGCATGTAACCCACCGATGCCTGAACAGCCAACGCGTCACGCGCCACATCAAGGCCAAGCACCGTGACGCTGCCTTCGTCCGGTTGCAGCAACCCAGCGACCAGTCTCATGAACGTTGTTTTTCCGGCACCGTCAGGCCCGATTAGACCCGTAACCTGATGGGTAGAAACTTGCAGGCTGATCGAATTGATGGCTGTTACGGAGTTGTCGCTGGAACCAAACGTCTTCACAACGTCTTGCATCACGAGGACAGGCGCGTGAACTGACGTGTTGTCACGAGGAACGTTCTCTTTCGACAATTCAGAGGTCGGGC
>JAJDEL010000388.1 GCA_029259835.1 Planctomicrobium sp.
GTATTCCCAGCTTGGCCTCCCTGCGATGTAGAGAATACGGTTCTTTCGAGTTCCGCGATCAATCGTGATCAGTCGTGAGTTGTTTGCTAATGTCGCCTCTTGAAGCGAGTGGCCCTCAGAGTTTTCTTCCGGTGTGACTGACAACTGGTAGAAACTAACATCTGGTTTCTCCGGCTTGAGTTGAAACCGAACTGTTGCGGGCGAGTCTGCTTGAACAGCGATGATTTTCTGCTGACTCTGTTTGTCCTCAGAGATGTCTTTGTCTTGAAGAGTGACTTCTACGCGAACCTCTTCCGTCGCAGTTGTTGCGATTGTCGCAGTGACCGTCACTGGTGCATCTTCGAACGGGCTTTCCGTCACAGCGACTTGATCAATCGAGACATCAAACAAAGGAGCCGAAGTTGCTGCTTCAAGAATCGGATAAATCGGAACGTTAAGGTGTAGCGTTTCCAGTTGATTGGAGTCACTGGCGTTCCCATCTGAAAGCAAAAGGATCGCCGCCAGCGGTCGATTGCGAAATCGTTGCTCGATTGACTCAAGCGCCGTCGCGAGTTGACTCCTCCGACCATCGAATTCCAGTGCGGAAAAATTTTCGAACTGGTTCAAACGTTCGTCATATGAATATCGCCGCAAGTCAAAATCTTGCGTCAGCCGCGTCAGCCACTCTTCCTGATCGCGTTCCAGTACCGCGATGACGCGGTCACTTCGCGTTTCATCACTCAGATCATGAATCTTCATGCTGGCACTATTGTCGACCAGTAGCACGACAATGTTTTCGCCCGGCCGGATCTGATTTTGGACAAGTGTCGGATTAAGAAGGCACAATGCTACCAACGCGATCCCGCAGACCTTCAAGGCAATCAGCAATGTTTTGAACGGTACAGACTGAGCCGCAGCGCGGTAAGAAGCAATCAGAAGAAGGAGACTGACAGCGACGACACCGAAGACGGGCCAGCCCCATTGCTGGCTCCCGAATTCAATTGCCCCGAAAATCGGATCAACGCTGGTCACTCATAACTCCGTTCGAGGATTGGTGATGTCGGATTGAGACAACAGTCAATACGATAAATGCCTGCTCGTCTGACAACAAGTAGGAAGGCACCAGAGAGCAGAATGATCACGCAGGATTCTGCCTTTTCATGCTCGATGACAGGACTATCGTTTACGGCAATGTGAGTCATCACGTATAATGGCAGGACAATAGATTTCGATCTATTGTCCTGCCAAAAACGAACAGTCACTTGAAGAAAGTGACCCTGCCATCAACACAAATTGGGTGTGAACTTGCGATTCTTGACACGAAGTGATAATTCGATCAAGCGACCGTTCAGAAATCTTGATGCGAGGAGCTTGCATCTGATGGCCGTGCTTCTGTCCACATTTTTCAGTGCCAGTCTCTTCGCTGAAGATGCTCCTGACTTCGGTCGAGACATTCGCCCGATTCTTTCGAACCATTGCTTTCAATGTCATGGTGCCGACGAAGCAGCTCGTGAGGCGGACCTGCGACTTGATGATCGCGAGATTGCAATCGAAATGGGTGCAATCAATCTCGACGAGTTGAGTGAAAGCGAACTCCTTGAGCGAATCCAGTCTCACGATGAATCGACGCAAATGCCACCGAAAGAGGCGAACAAACCGCTTACGGCAACTCAGATTTCCACACTGGAAAAATGGGTCAAGTCCGGAGCCGACTACAGCGAACACTGGGCGTTCCTCCGAATTGAGAAACCGACAGTTCCTGCCACATCCGATGATCCCTGGTGCCGAAATGAAATCGATTCGTTCGTTCTTCGTAAACTGAGACGCGAACGTCTGACTCCTGCGCCAGAGGCGAATCGAGAAGTCCTCATCCGCAGACTTTATCAAGACTTACTGGGACTGCTGCCTGATCCGAGTGAAGTCGATGCGTTCTTGAGCGACTCTTCTCCAGATGCGTATGAAAAACTTGTCGACCGTTTACTCACAAGTCCGCATTATGGAGAACGGTGGGGTCGGCACTGGCTCGATCAGGCGCGGTATGCAGATTCGAGTGGGTACACGATTGATGGCCCGCGCATCATGTGGCCTTACCGTGACTGGGTGATCTCAGCAATCAATGCAGATATGCCCTTCGATCAATTTACACTGGAGCAACTTGCTGGCGACCTCCTGCCAGAGGCGACGAAAAATCAAATCGTGGCGACAGCTTTTCATCGAAATACGATGATCAATCAGGAAGGCGGGGTGAAGGCGGATCAGTTCCGTAACGAAGCATTGATTGACAGAACAAACACAACCGGAGCCGTCTGGCTAGGACTAACAGTTGGTTGTGCGCAATGTCATTCACACAAGTTCGATCCGATTTCGCACGACGAATACTACAGCATGTATGCGATTTTCAACGGAGCTGCCGACTCCAACAATGTTGGACCAACGGTCGAAGTCCACGAGGACGAAATCTTCGGTTGGAGTGAAGAGCAAAAACAGCAACTGGCAGAGCTAAAGCAGTTGCGAACGCAAGTTCCTCCTCTGGAAAAACAGGTCAAAGATGTGACGGGCTTGTCAACGGTCGATTGGAACTGGCAGACACCAACACTCCTCAGCCATATCGCCGATGAAAACGTTCCACTTAAGAAACTCGAAGATGGCTCTCTGCTCGCGGCAAGCGATGTCGCACCGAATACGTCGTACCACCTCGAAATGCAATCGCCTGAAAAAGAAAAAACAACGGCATTTCAACTGACCGCGATTCGCCTCCGAGTCCTGACCGATCCATCTCTTCCCAAGAATGGTCCTGGTCTCGCAAGTAATGGAAACTTTGTGCTCACAAATTTGAATTTAAAGGTCGCTGGCGAAGATCGAAATTTTTCAGTGGCGTGGGCGGATCATAGCCAGCCAAAATTTTCAATCGACGGAGTGATTGATGAAGACATCAAGTCAGGATGGGCGATCAATGTCGATGGAACTCAGGCCAAAGCTGGGAAGAAAATGAATGCTCAGCACGAAGCGATTCTTGCTCTCGCTGAACCGATTGATATCCACGAAAAGACCGTTCAAATTGTGATGGAACACAACACGAATGCGAATTATCAAGTTGGTCGCTTCGCTTTCGATCTCTCGACCACTCAAGTTCCGGCCGCTGAAGAGCAGGGAAAAGTAAAAGCCGAGCTTGCTGCTATTAAAAAGAAAGTCAGCGAACTCGAAGCCGTCCTGCCCGGTAAAGGCAAAGCCGCTAAGCAAATGGTCATCAAGGAACAAAAAGAAACGCCAAAAACCTTCCGACTGATTCGAGGTGACTTCCTCTCTCCAGATGAAGAAGCAGGTCCATTACTGCCAACTGTGCCTGCCTCGTTAATAACGACGACGGAGGTTCCGAAATTGGAAACTCGCATTGACTTCTCGAACTGGCTGACATCGCGAGAGAATCCACTCACTGCCAGAGTGACTGTGAACCGAGTCTGGGGGAAGTATTTCGGCCGTGGGCTGGTTGAAACTGAAAACGACTTCGGCTTTCAGGGAACGGTGCCCTCGCATCCAGATTTGCTCGATTGGTTGGCAGTGAACCTCATGGAGAATGGTTGGTCGATGAAATCTCTGCATCGAAAAATCGTCACTTCGGCAACATACCGGCAAGCAAGCGACTTTAGACCAGAGTTAATGCAGCAAGACCCTGGGAACTATCTGCTGGGACGTCAATCTCGATTCCGAGTTGAAGCCGAAATCGTTCGAGATCAAGCACTTGCTGCAAGTGGTTTGCTCACCCCGAAGCTGGGTGGTCCAAGTGTTCATCCACCGCAGCCAGATGGCGTGTATAACTTCACCCAAAATAAAAAGAGCTGGCCGACCGAAACCGGTGCGAATCGCTACCGACGGACGATGTATACAATGTTCTACCGTAGCGCGCCGTATCCGTTGCTCACAACTTTCGACGCTCCTGACTTCAGCACAACCTGCACCCGCCGAGCACGTTCGAACACGCCACTGCAATCGCTCACTATGGCGAATGATGTCGTATTCCATGAATTCGCGCAAGGGCTAGCCAAGCGTGTCAACATTGACGAAAGCTTTAAGACTGATCAGGAGAAATGCTTTCAAATGTTCCGCTTAGCGATGACGAGATCCCCAAACGAATTGGAACGAAAAGTCCTGATGAATTTCCATCAGCGCGAATTCGAACGATTCCAGACAACACCTTCGGCGGCGAATGAATTCGTGAAAAGCGACTTGGAAGGGACGGACCGAATCCGACTGGCAGCGCTGACCAGCCTCGCCCGAGTGATCTTGAACGCCGATGAATTTATGACCCGCAACTGAATCAATTCTCAAATACTTAATTTTCAGCTGATAAGACTTCATGATGACCACCGAACAGAATCATTTGTCTGAATTACAAAGAGACGCATCGCGTCGGCAGTTTCTTCAGCAATCTGGATTGACGCTCGGCAGTATTGCGCTGACGAACATGCTCGCTGAGAGTTCTGCCGCGCCTGTCGCTGAACCGATGCAGCCACGTGGTGGACACTTCCCGGCGAAGATCAAGAACGTGATCTACCTCTTCATGGCAGGTGGTCCAAGCCAGCTTGAACTCTTCGAACCTAAACCCGTTCTCAATAAGTTTCATCAAAAAACTCCACCTGAGAGTCTGACGAAAGGGCGCCGCTTCGCGTTTCTCAAACCAGACACGAAACTCCTCGGTTGCGAACGAAAGTTCCAGAAGTACGGCGAGTGCGGTATGGACCTCAGCGATTTGCTGCCGCACCATCAGAACATTGTCGACGATGTCTGTTGGCTGCGGGGAATTAAAACAGATGTCTTCAACCACGGTCCTGCCAAGTTGTTTATGAACTGCGGATTTCAATCCCCGGGTCGACCAAGCCTCGGTTCCTGGGCAACCTATGGCCTTGGCAGTGAGTCACAAAACCTACCTGGATTTGTCGTTTTGCAGTCTGGACCGCGCGGACCACGCGCAGGGAACACACTGTGGTCGAGCGGATTTCTCCCGACGACTTATCAGGGAGTCCCGTTTCGAAGCACCGGCAGCCCGATTTTAAATCTCGACAATCCCCCGGGCATTACGAGAGATGCGCAGGCGGACTTCACAAATACAGTCGGTCAGTTGAATAAGCTGCGCATGGATGTCACTTCTGATCCAGAGATCGCGACGCGAATCAATGCCTACGAAACGGCGTTTGCGATGCAGTCGTCAGCGCCAGAACTGACTCGCGTCGAGGATGAATCTCAAGCAACTCTCCAGCAGTACGGCATCGAAGCAGGCAAGCCCTCCTTTGCGAAGAATTGCCTTCTCGCCCGTCGATTGGTCGAACGTGGAACTCGCTTCGTGCAGCTGTATCATACAGACTGGGACCACCATGGCGGAAAAGGTGCCGACCTTCGTGAAGCAATTAATAAAGTTTGCAAAGAAACTGATCAAGCAGCAGCTGCACTGATTATCGATCTCAAAGCCAGAGGACTTCTCGATGAAACGCTCGTCATCTGGGGCGGCGAGTTTGGACGCACACCAATGGGGGAGGTCCGAGAGTCGATCGGCCGCGACCATCACATCGACGCCTTCACGATGTGGATGGCAGGTGGCGGCATCAAGCCGGGACACATCCACGGCAGCACCGACGAACTCGGCTTCGGCGTCGACACAGGTGAAGTCCACGTCCACGATCTTCATGCCACGATCCTGCACCTCATGGGCCTCGACCACAAACGTCTGACGTATCGATTCCAAGGCCGGGATTTTCGATTGACCGACGTGCATGGGAATGTGGTGAAAGAGATATTGGCGTGATGAAACTTCAGCAGAGCGTTTGTTTCATCGTGTTGTTGCCGTCCTTCTTTTTCGGCTGCACAGACAGTGATGATGAAGCGCGGGCCAGACCGTTGTCAGAAATCGAGTTTCGGCGTCGAATTTCAGACCTCGCAACAGATTACAAGTCGGACGATCCAAATAGTCAGTATCTTTACGACGAAGTCGAGATTGACGTCGAAGACTCATTTTCAAGAGAACTGGCGTTTCTTCATCACCAGAAACCGCTCTGGGAGAAGCTTACGATCTCTTCGAATGACCCTGGGCTCAATTCGTCAGACATTGATTCACTTATCCCAATCGCAAACTTGAAAACTCTCTGGGTTCCTTACATCTCGCCAAATGCATTTGAGAGACTGCACGAAATTGAATCGATCGAAGAATTCTATCTCAGAGGCCGGGGGGACTTCGGAAAACAACTTCGTCAATTGAAATCGGTTTCTCCACTTAAAGTTTTGGGACTTTCGCGATCGCGTTACATTCATGACAATTGCCATAAAATTGCAATGTACATGCCGAACCTGACTTGGATTGATTTGACAGAAACCGATATCGCTGATGAGGATCTTAGTGAGATCGCAAAATTGAAACACCTTGAGTATTTGCACATAGGTAGAACAAGTATTTCTGCAAAAGGCATTGATCACTTGAAGGTATGCACTTCACTCAAAATCGTTTTTGCATACGACATTCAGATTGACTCAAAAGAATTCAAGGAGTTGCCTTTCACTGTGAAGCTTTCTGCTGAACCAGAATCTGAATCTGTCCCCTAAGTTTTCTGTGAACTTAATGAGGCCGACATAGAACTGTTGATATATCAAATATCAATAGCTCGTGTAAAAGTATTTTTGTGCAGGAGTAACTCAATGCATGGCATTTCGAACATAGATGGAAACCGCCGCATCGATTGGGGAAAAACTTCTGGAGATTATGCCGTGTATCGGCCTGGGCCACCGCAGAGTTTGTTTGAGAGGTTGCTCGCTCTGGGCATCGGAATTCCAGGACAGGCGATACTGGACCTTGGGACCGGGACTGGGGTCATGGCGCGGCAGTTCTCACGTCAAGGTGCGGATGTTGTTGGTGTTGATATTTCGGCTGCACAGATTGGGATGGCTCAAAAATTGGCTCTCGAAGAAGGTCTTGAGGCACAGTTTCATGCCACACCTGCTGAGCAGCTTCCTTGGGAATCACCAAAATTTGACGTGATCACGGCGAATCAATGCTGGCTGTACTTCGATTTGAAGAAGATCACCAACGAACTTCGTCGAGTTTTGAAACCAGGTGGTTGTCTGGTGACTTCTCACTTCTGCTGGTTGCCCAGAGAAGACAAGATCGCGGCGGCGAGTGAATCTCTCATTCTCAAGCATAATCCAGACTGGGGTGCCGCTGACTGGGCAGGTGTGATTCCTGATGCGCCTGCTTGGTCAAAAGCTAATTTCCGAGTCCGCGAAACGTTTTACTATGACGAACCGATTCCATTCACAAAAGAAACCTGGCGTGGACGAATTCGAGCGTGCCGAGGAGTCGGAGCGAGTCTCTCGACAGAAGAAGTCGCATTGTTTGATGCCGAGCATCAAAAACTTCTCGACGAAATCGCTGATGAGTCGTTCACCGTTCTCCATCGGATTGACGCGCACGTCATTGATCTCAATTAGCACGCGTCTCATTCAGAATGAACTGAGGAATTTCTACTTGGTCACTCAATTTCGAAGTCATCCTCAATCATCGTCGAAGGTTTGCGTTGATGCTTGTTTTCGTTGAGGACGATGCGTTCGTAGCTCTGGTAGCGAAGTGGCGAGATGAAGCCTGCTTCGAGCGCTGATTTCACGCCGCAACCGGATTCATGGATGTGTGAGCAATCAGGAAATCGGCATCTCGCGACGAAGGGACGGAACTCGATGAAGAGACCTTCGACTTCTTCAATTAAGACATCCCAAAGCTGGAGTTGACGAATTCCAGGCGTATCGACGACCCAACCTCCACCTTTCAGAGCAATCAGTTCGGTCACGCGCGTCGTATGGCGGCCTTTCTTGGTGTCCCCGCTTATCGTGGCGGTCAGTTGGCCCAGTTCCGGTTGTATCGCATTGAGTAGGGAAGACTTCCCGACGCCGCTTTGACCGGTGAATACTGTTTCCTTTCCGGTCAGAAGTCGCCGCATTTCGTCGATGCCTTCCCCGGACAATGCATTTGTGATGACGACTTTGTATCCAAGTCGGGCATACTGTCCGGCAATCCGTTGCAACTGCACACGGTTTCCCAGGTCAATTTTGTTGAGGCAAACAATACCTTGGATGCCACCCTTTTCGGTGCTGCACAGAAAACGGTCGATCAGTCCCGGTTTCAGTGGAGGTTCGTTGACCGATGCAACGATGACTGCCTGATCGACATTTGCGACAATGACGTGAGCCTGATTTCTGCTAACGCGTGTGAGAGTGCCTGTTCTTGGTTCTACGCGTTCAATGACTCCTGCTCCATCTCCGAGGTCGGTGACAAGAACATGATCACCAGCGACCACGGCATTGCGTCCGTCACGAGACATGGTTCGTACGACTCGACGGACAGTACAACTGAGATGTCCTCTTGATTCGAGCTGGACAGAGACATTGTTTGCGCCGATGGATTTGAGAACACGACCTTTCAGACAGGTCGATTCATCAACGGACCGCAAGACGTTGTCACCATCGTCGTCTGTGAGAACGGTCCGGTAACGAGAAAGTTGGCCTTTTCCGGAGAGCCGTTCGCCAGTTTCGAGATCTTCGACCTGTTCGATGTCATCACGGGATTGTTGCGTGAGATCTTGAAAGCGAGTTCGCTTCTGCCGATTTTTCTTGAATTCGACGCGAATCTTTCGAGTTGACTTTCGTTTTTTCTTCGCCACTAACTCATCAGTCCTCACCCATGAGCCAATCCATCGCAGCGTCTTCTTCCTTGTCGAATGTTTGCTTTTGAATCGGTTGTGCAGAAGCTGGTGGAGGGGCTGAACGGCGACGTTGAGCGTCTTCTTTCTCTAAGCCTGCCTTTTCGAGCAGGCTCATTTCAAACGGATCGTCATCTTCGGGAGGGGCATCGCCGACTGGAACGTAATTGATTTCGAAATGATTTTTCGCAATGGAGATCACATCACCAGGGTGGAGCCACTTCTGGTCGTGACGCTCACCATTGATCTTGACGCCGTTACGGCTACCGAGGTCTCGAACTTGCCAGTAACCGTCTACGTAGCTCAGTTCGCAATGTTGAGAGGAGACGTTGGGGTAAGCAAGTACAATATCACACTTGCTGCGCCGCCCGATGTGCAACCGTGGTTCAAGAAGTGGAATGCTGTCCCCGCCACCAACAGGAATCAGTTCACCCAACATAATTGAATTCCTTTTGAAATGAGTGTAGCCAACCCTCGGCACTCCATGAACTGAAAACTGAAACTTCTTCAGACAACTCCTCTAATTTACGAACAGTTAATTTCGCTGTCAAACACTCTGTCGTAAGCTGAAGAGATTTCCTGAAAATGTTCACAGTTACTCAACCCAGGCAAAACGTCAGGGTTGGTACACATTTGACATTTCGCGTTCTGGGTCGTTCCTTTGGCGGTGTCAAACCTGACTTGTTGCGAAGCAAGACGTGGTTGACACCTATGATATAGAAACGTTCAAATCCCCGGGATTTCACACGGTATTTCAAGAATTGACGAGAAAATCCATTCAGGTCAATGCAAGACCCGTTTGAAGAAGACGGTACTTTTACTGGTTCACGCCGGTTTTCAGAGATTCGACATCTGTGATGCGGGCTTTGGGCCTGGATCGATCAACCGCGAAACTCTCTTCTCCGTCAATGCGAGTCACATTCCCGGCGACGTCGCGAACGTCGATGCGAATGAAAAACTTTCCCGCAGTTTGAGGAGGGAATTTCCAAAGGTAACTTTCCGTATTTGGTCCCCAGCCTTCAATCAATTCCCAGGGTCCTGCTGCCTGAGTCGCGTAGTACAAAGCGATGGGGTTTTCACCGAACTCCCGATCTTGCGTCTTCCACCGAATCAGGATTTCGTCATCTGTCCCTGGACCAGGTTGAAGCGGGAGCAACTCCGTTTGCGGAGGCGATTGATCGACAGCGATCAGTATTTCGGGTTTGTCACCAGGTTGTGGCGGTGTCGCAATCATTCCTAATCCATTTCGGATGCGGAAGACAAAACCGTAGTCTCCGTCCCTGGGAACAGAGACGACAAATGGTGAAACAAGATCTTTGTCGCTGCCGTAGTGAAACCAGGTCTGCCCACGATTCTCAGTGATGTAAAGTTCGATTCCAGAAACTCCAGATGTTCCGACATCTTCAAGCTGGTATGCGATGCGAAACGTCTTGGAATTGACAAGATGTCCTTCCCGCTGCGATTTTGATTGCTGAGGAAGAACAAGTTCTTTTTTCGCCGGTTCCGTTGTCGAACTTTCCATAGCAGGCATTGTTGATTTCGTTTTCTCCAAAGCGGAAGCAGGTGATGATTCCGTGAGTGGTAACTTTGAATTGATTGGTGCCTGATTGACTTGTGGTGGAAGTGGGCGATCTTGTTCCAATGTTATTGACGCCGGAAGCGTGTTGACTTTGCTGGCCGGTTTTATTTCTGGTTTTACTGGTGCGCTCTTATTGGCGATCGCAGATTCATCCGGCAGAACGAGATCCGTTCCAGAACTCTTTATCATCGGCTCTTTAGGGTCCATGGGAGTGATCGCCATCTCAACGGTGATCGGCTGATTCGAGAGCATTTTCGAACCGCTCTTTTCACTGGCAGCAATCGGACGAGCGCGTTCGGGCATCGTTGCCCCAGGAGAGAATTTCCCAGCGACGATGGTCTGTGTTCCAATGTTCGCGATGTTTCCGGCGGCATCCTGAATCGTTCCACGCACCTCGACAAGACCCGCCTTCGCCACGGACCAAGAAGTTTGTCCACGAACGGCAGGGCGAACTCCGACGGTTTCCCATTGATTTGATGTGGGATTCAGGAATTTTAATTCCAGCGAATCGACAT
Source organism: Planctomicrobium sp. (assembly GCA_029259835.1). Lineage (GTDB taxonomy): Bacteria > Planctomycetota > Planctomycetia > Planctomycetales > Planctomycetaceae > Thalassoglobus. The sequence goes on from JAJDEL010000388.1 coordinate 10,806, forward strand.
CGAGATGCTTGTCTGCTGCCGTCCATTGAAGTTCAACTTCCCCTGCTTCAACTTCCGTTAATTCCAGCTTGAGAATCGGGGCTGTCGTATCGACAATGACTTTCAGTCCCGGCTCATGAGGTCCGGAAGGATAGCTCAACCCGCCGGTGCCGAGCGTTCGAACGGAAAACCAGTATTCGCCATCTTCGGTCGATTTGTACGTGAACTTCCCTGCGTCCGGATTGACAGCTTCATGCAGTTTCCAACTTGCTCCGTGGTTGTTGGAGACATGCAACTGAATTTTCGTCGCGCCCAGTTTTTCCAACTTGAACTCGTCGAACAGGAAAGGAATTTTGAATTTGTCGACTTTGGAATAGTCAGGTTCAGAGCCATTCGCAGTTGCAGAGAAAATCAGCAAAGTCATCGCCGCAACGAATCCGACAGGCTTTGATATAAACCTCTTTGACGATTCATTGCTGAACAGGCTGTGAAATGACATTGTTTGAATCTGCATGGAATTCAGGAAACCTGGAAAGAGGGTTCTCGATACTCATGCCGCAAGCTCCAATTGGTAGAAATTGTCGCTCGAACACATTCAGAATTTCCGCGCGAATGCGGAAGTCCCCCCGAATCGTTATCGTCTACGGAGAAACGCTCTCTTCATTGGAATGTGTGAATGGGGGGCGAATGGACACCACCTGAGCAAATAGGAAGACAGGGGTGACCTTGCGGGTTTCGAAGCTTTTACTGCCTAGGTTCAGTGTGAGGATATTTTAGATGTCAAATTTTCGAGTTGGTGTGATTGGGTCTGGAGGAATTGCTGCGAAACTGCATTTACCAGAGATGCAGGTCGTGGAGGATGCAGAAGTTGCTGTGTTGTCTGGTCGAAAGCAGAGTCGACTGGAAAGACTCTGCGAGAAGTTCAACGTTCCGCGTTGGACGCATTCTTATGAAGAAGTGATTGCCGATCCAGAGATTGATGGCGTCATTATCGCGCTGCCGCATCCTCTGCATGTGAAGTACGGACTACTGGCATTAGAAGCCGGGAAGCATGTTCATATTCAGAAACCGCTCAGCACGTCTCTGGAAGAAGCGGAACAATTCGTCCGTGCAGTTGAAGCGACTGACAAGACTGTCTTTGCACTGCCGTATGTTTCCAAGCCACATGTTCTTGCGGCGAGGGACTACGTGAAGTCCGGGAAACTGGGGACGGTTTCTTCCGCGACTTGCCGATTCAGCCATGGAGGTCCAGAAGTTTACTATGCCACGATTCAGGAAATCCTGGGCGAAGAGTCCACGGATGACCTTTGGTTTTTCGACGCAAAGAAAGCCGACGTCGGTGCCCTGTTCGATATGGGTGTCTACTCAATCGCCCATCTCGTGGCTGTTCTTGGATCGGTGGTTGCCGTGACGTGTCGCACGACAACAATCGCAAAACCAACCGAATTAGAAGACACAGCTACAATCATCCTGGAGTTTGAAAGCGGGGCGCTCGGCACAGCCGAAACCGGCTGGTGCGATGGAGCGCGCACGTACGGTTTTTCCATTCACGGAACCGAAGGAAAAGTCACCAACCCCAGCCTGACCGGTAACCTGATTTACGCTCGACCGAGTTCATTGGTTGACGAAGATGCACCGTTGGTTGAGGAAGTCGTCGAAACCAGTCAATACCCGGATCTGAATTCGCACCAGCAATGGATTGCTTGCGCACTCAAAGGAATTCAACCACCGATCAGCGACGTGCACTTTGCCCGACACGTAACGGAAATCATGCTGAAAAGTTTGCAGTCTTCGAAAGAGCGTTGCACTGTTAATATTGAATCGCGGCTTCGCGCTTGAAGAGATGTTGGCAAATTCTTCTTTTGCGAAGCGGAGCTTCGAAGGGCTATGTTCCCAAGCAGAGCTTGGGAACGAGAGGAAGCAATGAAATATCTTCTTGAACAGATTCTTTAGAATCTTGAAACGAAGATGTCCTGGTACAAGACGAACAGCATCATGCCTCCGATCATGACCAAGCCAACGAGTTGTGCGAAGTTGACAACACGTTCTGGTGGTTTCCTTCGGAAGACACCTTCCCAGGTCAGCAGCACCATGTGACCACCATCGAGGACGGGAATTGGTAGGAAGTTGATGACTGCCAGATTGACGCTGATTAAGCCAAGGAAACGGAGGAAATGTCCGATCCCCAAGTCGGCGAATCCGTATGCCATTTTCGCAATGTTGACAGGACCGCTGAGTCCCTTATGGGAAATGTCGCCGAGGATCAATCCCCTCAAGGTGAGGTAAATGTCCTCCATTGATGTGACGGTATATCTTCCAGACATTGTCACTGCACCTGGAAGATCCTCTGCGACCTGCATGGTTGTTTCGGAAGTCAAAACCAGTCCACGTGTGGTCGGCATGTACCAACCTTCGACCGGTTGTGCGGTCAACGAGACCGTGATCGGTTTCTCTACATCCGCACGTTCGAGGACAAGTTCAACGTTTCGAGTTCGTCCGTTTTCCTGAATTTGCCAGAAGGCGTAGGCCCAGTTCTTTTCGCCGATTTCAATTTCGAAATCTTCTTTGCCAAGATAGTCCGGTGCGGAACCTTCTGCTTTTTTCAGAATGACTTTGAGGATTTTATCCCGTCCCTGAATTCCTTTTTCTGCTGCGACGCTTCCGTCTTCAACGGAAAAGACTCTGGGGATCAAGCGATACCCGGCACCGATACTTGGAATGGAAAGTAGGCTTTCGGGAGCCATCGGTGGTTCCGTCCAGGCACCTCGTTTTTCAGGAACGATTGTGAGAACGAGTTCCTCTGGTGAACCGCCTTCAATTTCACGCGACACGGTGACGTCGACTTCCTCGCCAGCACGCTCTGAAAAATACTCTGCGAGCCGATAAGGATTGAAATCATTTTCGACGGCAAGGTCGTCAATTTTTGCGATCTTGTCACCTTTTTGAAGACCGGCCATCGCGGCAGGTGAATCGATGCGAATTGCTTCGACATTGCCCATATTCATTTTGAGGCCAAACCCGACGAATTGTTGGGCAGGTAAATCCAGTGTCACTGTTGAAACCGTCTCTGACTGACTTCCTTGATCGCGATTCACAACAACACTGACCGTTTCGGATGCGTTTTCGTGCATCGCATTCACGAGTTCGAGGTAGTTCTCAACTTTCTCACCATTGATCTGATCGATCACATCACCCTGTTGAAAATCGACTTTGGCAGATGCTGTTCCAGGGAGCCGATACGAGAATTCTGTCTTTTCAGGAATCGTGACAATTTCGCGGCTTGAAACAGATCGCAGGCCAATTTGGCGGACGATTCCTTCGGTCGCAGGTTCAAGGGTGATGTCAAATTTTTCTTCGTCAGAGTGGAAACCTTTTAAGCGAATCTTTCCTCGAGAGAGCGCCGTTCCGCGCAGGATATCTTCAAAATTTTGCACCTCACGACCATTGATCGAGGTAATCGTATCCCCCATCTGTAATCCGTGGGTCCAACCAGGCATTCCGACTTCAACTTTGCCAATGACTCGGTCAGTTGTTTCGACACCAGAACTGAAGGCGACTGTGAAGAAAATGAAACCGGTGATGATATTCATAATCACACCGGCGGAGATGATCGCCATCCGCTGCGGGACTGTCTTTGCTGAATAAGAACGTGGATCTTCCGCGATTTCGTCGTCGGTCATTTGCCCAGGGTCCATATCGTCTTGACCGAGCATTTTCACGTAACCACCGAACGGAATCCAACTCATCCAGTATTCGGTTTCACCTCGTTTGAAGGAAAAAATCGGCGGACCGAAGCCAATACTGAATCGTTCCACATAGACATCGCACCACTTCGCAACGAGGAAGTGACCGAGTTCGTGGAAGAAAATGACCATCCCCAGGCCGGCCGCTGCAATCAGAATGTTTAGCAGGGCGGAGCCGTCAAGGAAGGCGAGTGATGCGAAGTTAACGATGTCCAACGGAGTGCCTCCTGGCGCGCCCATTTGTCGAGAGATAACAGTTGATCCAGAGTCGGATCACTCTCAAACTGATGTGACGCAAGTATCGAGCGACAAAGTCGCGGAATTTCTGTGAATGCTATCTTACTATGCAGGAACCGGTCGACAGCGATTTCATTCGCTGCATTGAGAACAACACCTGCGGTCCCCCCTTGCTCTGCAACCTCGAATCCTAACGAGAGAGCGGGGAATCGTTCGAGATCAGGAGGCTCAAAATCAAGAGAAAATGTTTGGGTTAAGTCAAATTTAGGACTCACTCCCTCAATTCGGTCCGGCCAGGTGATGGCGTATTGGATCGGAAGCTTCATATCTGGCGGCGATAATTGGGCCATCACCGACCCATCAACGAACTCCACCATTGAATGCACAATCGATTGCGGATGGACGACAACGTCGATCTGACTGGCTTCCAGGTTGAACAACCAGCGGGCTTCAATGATTTCCAGCGCCTTGTTCATCATCGTTGCGGAGTCAATCGTGATTTTCGGACCCATGTCCCAAGTCGGGTGTGCCAAAGCACTTTCGGGCGTTGCTGCGGCGATTTTCTCGGCTGACCAAGTCCGAAAAGGACCTCCGCTTGCAGTCAGAATGATCTTGGCGACCTCATTGGCTTGCCCACATTCCAGTGCCTGAAAGATCGCGGAATGCTCACTATCGACCGGAATCAGCTTCGCCCCAGTCTCTGCTGCCTTTTTGGTGACCAACGAACCGGCGACAACCAATGTTTCTTTATTCGCCAACCCGATTCTTTTTCCGGCTTCAATTGCGGCCCATGTCCCGCGAAGTCCCGCCGCACCCACAATTCCAGTGATGACGATATCAATGTCTGCCGCGACAACGGCCTCTGCGAGAGCCTCTTCACCAAACTCGACTTCAACGGCCGCTGGAAACGCGTTTGCGGCTACGTCGTCCTGCTTAAGTCCTGTGAGAACAACACGTTTAGGAAGAAAATCGGCGGCCTGCTTTGCCAATTTCTGCCAGTTGGAATGAGCTGTCAGCACGTCAACCTGCATCGAATCTGTATGCGCACGCACAACATCAAGACAACTCGTCCCAATGGAACCTGTTGCCCCGAGCAATGCAATATGTTTACGAGTTGTCGACAAGCGGTTTTCTCCTAACCTCAATCGATTCTATGTGTTCCGTAGCAAGCCCCGCAAGATGATCTCCAACTTACGAATTCTTCATTCTGGAATTCAAACGCGAACAATTTGCATGAGATCATTGTCGCTGCTTATGATTTCCGATTCAGAAGATTTTCATTGTTAGAATCGCAAACTTCAAAACCACTAATTTCCTGAGGTTCCTCCGTGTTTAAGAATGTTGCCATTGTCGGTGCGACAGGTGCCGTTGGGCAAATCGTGCGTCAGCTTTTGCAAGAACGTAACTTTCCGGCCGAAAAGTTCCGCTTTATCGCATCCGCTCGTAGTGCTGGAAGCAAAATTACATTCAAGGACGAAGAGTACACGATTGAGGAATTGACCAAGGACTGCTTTGCTGGCTCTGATCTTGTCATCGCATCAACGCCTGATGATATTGCTGCGGAATACCTGCCAGCAGCAGTCGAAGCTGGCTGCACCGTAATTGACGAATCTGGTTACTGGAGAATGAAAGAAGGTGTCGCCCTCGTCATTCCGGAAGTCAACCCACAAGCCGCTCTGGATGCGACTGGTATCATCGCCAGCCCAAACTGCTCGACGACTCAAATGGTCGTCGCGCTGAAACCTCTGCACGATGCCGCGACTGTGAAGAGAGTGATCGTGAGTACCTATCAGGCGACCAGCGGAGCCGGAGTTCAGGGGACAGCAGATCTCTTTGATGGCTCAAAAGCTTTTCTGGCTGGTGACAAACATGACTACAAAGCCTTCGCGCATCCGATTGCCTTCAATTGTATCCCTCAAATCGGTGGCGAAAAAGAAGTTGGTTACACGAGTGAAGAGTTGAAGATGCTCTACGAAACTCGAAAAATCCTCGGCGATGAATCGATTCAAGTGAACCCAACCTGCGTCCGCGTGCCAGTGGCGAATTGCCATAGCGAAGTGATCACCGTCGAAACAGAGCGTCCGATCTCTCCAGAGGAAGCGACCGAACTCTTCGATTCCTTCCCAGGGATCCAAGTTGTCGACGACTTACAAAATGGTGTCTACCCACTGCCAAGCAATTGCGATGGCTCTGATCTCGTCTTCATCGGACGAATCCGCAAAGACATCTCGCACCCCAACGGCCTCAACTTCTGGTGCGTCAGCGACAACCTCCGCAAAGGCGCCGCCACGAACGCCGTTCAAATTGCCGAGTTGCTCTCGGAGAACCTATAAGTCGATTCAGATCCATCACTGAAACCGGTGAAGCTGCTCAGAGTGAGACATACTCACGGGCATTGTTCAAGGCGATTGAACATGAGATTGTCTACAGGGCACCCCGGCACATAGTGGGGTGCAATTTTGGGGTTTCACTCCAAAAACCTGTCTTGCTCCGAAATCCGGATTGATGTAGAAAAAGTGCGGCATGACGCCTCATTCTCCTTAGAAATGACAGCTGCAGGGACGCACGACGATGTCGTTCACATTAGATGAGTTTGCACAACAACTTGATGGACAGATTAGGGGTGATGGTCAATTGACCGTCTTGGACGTTGCATCACTTGACAATGCGACCAGTGCGGATATCTCGTATCTCGATTCAAAGAAACAACTTAAGGCCGCATTAGCATCTTCTGCCGTGGCGATTCTGACGACTGCTGAACTCGCAGAAACCGCACAAAAAAGAGGCTGCTCAACAACGCTCATTATCGTGTCTCAACCGCAAGCCGCTTTTATTGAAGTGATGCTTCGCTTTCGTCCTTTACCACCTCGATCTGCAATTGGGATCTCTCCGCAGGCAATTGTCAGCGAGACTGCCGTGCTTGGAGAAGGAAGCAATCTCTTCCCAAATGCCTACATCGGCGAAAATGTGACGTTGGGGAAAAATTGCGAAATCGGACCAGGTGCAGTCATTCAGGATGGCTGCATCTTGGGTGACGATTGCACTGTTCATGCAAATGCAGTCTTGTACCAAAGTGTGACACTTGGAAATCGCGTGATCATTCACGCCAATGCCGTCATCGGAGCCGACGGATTTGGCTATCGATTTGAGAACGGTGAATTCATCCGAATTCCACACACAGGGACTGTCGTCCTGGAAGACGATGTTGAAATTGGAGCGGTCACAACAATCGACCGAGGAATGATCGGCGCCACGGTCATTGGTAAAGGAACGAAACTCGACAATCAGGTCATGATCGCTCACAACTGCCAAATCGGAAAACACAACGTGTATGCGTCACAGGTTGGGATCGCTGGTTCCTGTACCGTTGGAGACTACGTTCAAATGGGTGGTCAGGTCGGTGTCGTCGAT
>JAJDEL010000389.1 GCA_029259835.1 Planctomicrobium sp.
AATGAATAAGATCTGACCAGTTTTTGGATCGCGACAGCCAACTTCGGCGCGTCGTCCTGCGGGACTAAAAATCCTGTGACACCGTCAACAATAATTTCCTCAGGCCCTTGTGATCGGCAGGCAACGACCGGCTTCCCGAATTGCCCCGCTTCTATAAGAACCAGACCGAATGACTCCTGTCGAGATGGCAGCACCAAAATATCAATGGCGTTCAGAAAAAGGGCAATATCCTCCTGGAACGGAACGATCCGGCAGCAGTGACCCATTGATCTTGCATCAATTTGCGACTGAAGTTCATCCCGCAACTGTCCATCGCCTGCAAACAGGCAAACCAAGTTGTTCAGTTGTTCGAGCTGGGAAACGGCTTCCAAAAGTAGCACTGGATTCTTCCGGCCAATGAACTGACCAACGAATCCAATTGCAACATCTCCTTCAACAATGCCGATTCCCAGACGATCCTGGTTCACGTCTCTCGTCGACTGAGTTTCCAAAATCCGAACCGAATTATAAATCACATGTGACTTATCGGATCTCGTGCAATCTTCAAAGATCGCTCGTGCCGAATTTGACTCGAAAACAATTCTGTTTGACCAGCGATAGATCAGACGCTTCATCATACTTAGTGGTAGAAGCTGATCCATCGCGTTTCCCGTTTGCAGCACTTCATGTACATGCCAGACATGCGGCACACCCGCCCAATTGGCCGCAATTCCCGATTCAAAAATTGCACTGGTGTTCGTGTAAACCAGATCAATCTTTAAAATACGTATCAGTCGCTTCAGACGATAAATATTTAGCACCATCCGCGAGGAAAGATTTTTCCAGTACCACCAACTCTTCTTGAAGTACAGCCAATGACACATCGGCGCCACATGGACTTCACAACCCAGATCCCGAGCGGCATCAACCATCGGACCTTCATACGGAAACAGCACAATTGGCTCGAATCGATCCCGATCCAGGTGCTCCAGCGTTGTCTGTAAACAATACTCCGCTCCACCCCGATGCGGAGAATGAGCAACGAAAAGAATGCGACGTCGGAAGTGAGGCATTAGCAAAGAGTTCTTTTTATCAGTCAAGCTAGGGAGCCTCAGTGATACTGGGGTCCAGCTGCAACGGTCGAACGGATCCTTGTTCGGTTTACCTCCACAACTTGCGGAATTGGCGGGTCGCCATGCTCCTTAAGCTGCCATTCTCAGGATCAAATGCACCTGCTAGCTTGATCCAATTCCAATATGCTACCAAGTTTGGAAGGCTGCGCTGTGCATGTTCCAAACAGTGCCATCGTAAGCGACGACTTACATCCGTGATCCAATACGAAAGGTCGTCGTTGTCGCAATTTTTGAGACAAAATTTTCGCCACTGGCAGTATGCCGATGCTAAGTCTCGCACGCGTGCACGTTCAGGCGTACATCCTGATGACAGAAAATCGTAAAGTTCCTCAAAAACCTTCCTGTCAATTTCCAGGAGTTGTGATGAAACGAAACTTGTTGCGAAACTTCTACATACATCAATCTGTTGCTGCGTCTGTGTCGATGTAACACTGTTTGCGTGTACTCGGTACCGGAGTAGTTTTTCAGGATGATTGGCCAAACGCCCATGTGATGCAAGTCTCACCCATAATCCATAATCTTCTGAGGGCAAGTCTGCATTTAGGTAACCTCCGGATGCTAGGACAGCGTCACGGCGATACATCACGCCAGGATGCAGGAAAGGACATCCAAAGCCTAATTGCCAGCGAATCGCTGCGTCAGACTCAGGAAAACGTCTTTCACCACGTTCCTTCCCTGATGCATCGATTTCTGTCGATTGACAACCAAGTACAACACAGTCAAGAGAGTCTTTAAGGAAGTGCAGTTGCTTTTCAAGTCGGCAAGTTTCCGCGACATCGTCAGCGTCCATGCGTGCTACGATGGAGGACGTGCAAACGCTTAGCCCGAAGTTGAGCGCTTCGGACAGCCCGACTTTCTCCAATCGATGATAACGGACCCGATCATCTTCGACTGCTTGGACGAACTGGGGAGTGTCATCTGTGGATCCGTCATCGATCACGTTCACCTCGAATGCGGAACAGGTCTGGCGCAGCAGGCTATTCAGCGCCTCCGGCAAATATTGCATCCCATTGTGAACCGGAAGAACCACGGATACCTCGGGTACGAATTTGCTAACGTCGAATCTCATCTGCCATTAGACCTCTCAATTATCAATACCCGAGCGCGCGAAGCTGCTTTCCTGCGACCCGCTCGCATTGCCAGCGGGTCCATTTCCCCCAATGCTCCCACCTCCCAGTGGGTTTGAAATCCTTCGGTTTTTCGACTGGTTCCCAATGCAATTCCGGCTTCCCTCCCCGAACGACGGCGGAACCTCGGATAGGAAGGTTGTGAAATTCCTCCCAAGGAAAAGATTGCGGGGCGACGTTCAAGAAATCCAGAAGTTGCCGCATCGCACCGTCTCCATCCAAAAAATCCTCGTAGCGGACCAGCTTCCACCGATCCGCATGTTTCTGCCCTGTCCCTTCCATGAAGTCGAGGATGATTTGTGCTCCCCGCGCCCACATCTTCATCCAGTGCTTGCGCGGCTTCGAAGGCCAGGATTTGTACGAGGATTCAATAACATCGCGACCATCTCTGATGAGCAGCACCAACTGAGCGGACGGAAACAGGTCAAAAAATAAATCTAAATTATCGGGGTCCGGGGTCTTCGTTAGCAGTCTCCCCTCATTATCGATTCTTTCCAGCAACATTTCCAACATCGCATCACCGATCCGAGAATAAAAAGACTGCTTGCAAATCTGAAATTGCTTATCCTGCTCAAATCGCTTCTTCCACCACTTTTCGGTTGTCTCTTCGATATATTGGTTGACGAAGTTAGCCGAGTGAAGCAGGTAATCCTCCGACAACGGCTTCGGGGACTGAAACATAGGATGCAATTGCAGAGCGTCTGCCAGGAAATTCGAACCGCAGCGACGGTGGACACCGACAATGAATACGGGAGACGGGGAAGTATCTATTGCTGAATTCATTGAATTCTTAATCCAGAACATGGAGGTCGTGACTCAGTCAAACGGTTTTAAGTCACTAAGGAAATGAGGAATTTTGTAGAAATAGGAGCGACTAAACCGAATCTGCCAGTGTGCAGTGGTAAGCCACTTTGAATGCGAACGGTTCGTCCCAATTGAATCGAAAGTTGTTCCGCAGATACTCTTTCGCGAACTGAATCAAGGTCGACCCCACAGCTTACAAACGACGACAAACACGAAATTTGTTGGGAAAGGAATTCGAAGAATTCTCACGAAAGAATTGACTCAAACTTACTGTAAGCGTCACGACTAAGCTTAACCTGAGTCGCAGCACATGCGAGTAATTTCCCACGCAATTCTTCAGCACATCACCATGCACATTCAAGGTGAAAACTAAGTTTCCCCTTAGCAAAAACATCCTCTAGGAAAACGATACGAAACCCTCCCTGGAATTGATTCGCAAGTCCCTGAAATTTATTACGATAATAAGCCGTCGCAGCAACAGCGACGATGGGGATACCTTGGGCGAGCGCAAAGACTGCCGCTTGGTAATTGCCAGTCACAACAACTCGACATCTTGAGACACGTTCGATTATCGAATCAGCAGTCAAATCGTTTTGCCAATTATCCAAGATGAAATGGTCCTGTAAAGCACGAGAAATCGACCGAAGGTCGGAGTTCTCGTTTTTATGGCAGTTGATCGGGATTGGAATCACTGCTCGTCGCGACGAGCAACTCCCCCTCTTGTCGAACTGCAAACTGAAATTTTTCTGCAACAGTTCGAAACGCATTTTCACATGCGTCACCATGGCATTCAATCGCGCAACAGCTTGTATTCGACATGAATGATGTGTCACCATCGAGAAAAACTTGGAGTTCGGCCCCTTCAATGTCCATCTTTAGAAAATCGATATGTGGCACATCATACTCTTCAATAATTCTCAACATCGGTAATGCAGGGATTGTGACAGATGAGGAAGTTTCTGCTGCAACAGTTTGCGTCGCCCAATGACGGCCATCTCGGAAACTCCCTCGTTGAATGGTGAGTGTAGTATCTTCGTTCCAGACTCCCGCTGCAACGAGTTGGCATCGTTCCCCGAAAGGAGCAAGGTTGTACTTTGCGACTGAATAATTTTCCGGATCAGGTTCGATTGCAACGATTCGCAATTCTGGATGGCGAGATAGAAGGTACAAACTCGTGAGCCCGATGTTCGCTCCTGCGTCGATGGCATAGTTGAGTTTGCATCTACCGAGTACATCGTACTGGTGGCGAATAATGATCTCTCGAAAAACATCAAAGTCACTTGTTTGGTTTCTGAGGCGAATCGGTTGATCGAGACCTCGAAGATGTATTTCAGTTAGGCCGGGTGCTAGCTTTGAGTAAAAGAAATAACAGTAGCAAACGTATACGATTGATCGGAGGTTCACCTGTACGAGTATCGAGGAAGCATCGCGAATACCTTGCAGAATCAAATTTTCGGTTTTTCTGAACAGGTAGCGTGCTTTCTGCGAGAACAGACGAGCGATAGATGATCTGAGCGAATAATTCAGGGGAGAGTGATTCATTTAATTTGCGCTTCTCTATCGAGTGGTTCGAGACCGCTGCTGATACTCAAGTATTACCTTCAAGTGGCCTAATAACTCTGCACGGGTTTCCGAAACATAGGCTTGAGTTGAGAATGGATTTGGGAACCACACTTCCTGCCCCGATGACGGAATACGGTGCAACTGTCACACCATCAAGGACTTGAACTGCTGCACCTATCCAGCAGCCTTGACCAATTTTGATACCTACTTTGGTGATGCCTTGTCCATGAATTGGTTCGGAAGGAGTGTTGAATTGATGATTTGCTGAAACCAAGATACTTTGTGCCGCAATCATGGACTGTGATCCGATATCGACACCACCGTGACCATAAATGACGCAATATGGACCGATGAACACATTGTCTCCGATAACTATTTCACCACCAAAAGTCGCTAGAATGACGCCTTGCTCTATTTGACAATTGTCTCCAATAGTAATTTTTCCGCCATTGGTTGTGTTGAATGCAACAGAATGATGGATGAACTCAAACGACCGAGCCTCTACTCCGAGTGTAGATTTCTGGGCTGTTCTCCGTAAGAAAATGTACGCAGATTGCATAGTCCGAAAAAACAAGCGTTTCAGTTCTGAGGTTACTGAATTCATATGTTGGAGCTTAGTTCAGCCTGCTTGAATGCCCAATCAACGTCCAGCAGTACGGTGCCATTAGATCCTGTAATGAAAACTCCGGACTCGTAGTAGTCTGTTGCTGCAATCTCAAAGCATAAAAATTGTTTTAAGACGTCCAAGTTGCGATGACCGTCTCCCAGCCAAATGTCGATAGTGTAACGTCCCGGCAGCAAAGGGAGTTTTGGGATTGTGCAACTCAATGTGCCTTCCCGGTAATCTCCGTCCGCAATTTGCCACCCTGCAGTTCTAGTATTTAACCCTCCGACTACTCCTTTTGTGGCATGACTCAAAACAACTCCCATCATCGGACTTGAAATAGGCGGATTGTCTTTTGCCGAAAATTCAAGCTTAATCGCCAGCTCGCCGCCAAGTGGAATGATTGGAGGGTAAGTCTCACCTGCGTTTACGAATCGAGCGTCAGTAATGTACGGTATACACCATTTTTCACGATATCTCTCATGTGGTTGATTTGCAGGATTGCTTTCTACCGCGAAGGTTTCGTTGTAATAGTTAATAACTTTATTGATCTCACCTTGCATAGTTGATTTGCCAGACTGCATGACAATACCAGAGGTGCAGAGATTTGCCACGGCTCCAATGTTGTGGCTAACAAACAGAACGGTCCGCCCTTCAGAAGCAACACTTTGCATTTTTCCCAAGCATTTTCTTTGAAACTCCACATCTCCAACCGCAAGCACTTCGTCAATAATTAAAATCTCTGGTTCCAGGTGGGCGGCGACGGCGAAGGCGAGGCGGACTTGCATGCCGGAGGAGTAGCGCTTCACCGGAGTGTCCAGGAACTTCTCGACACCGCTGAAGTCGACGATTTCGTCAAACTTGCGGTCGATCTCGCGCTTGGTCATGCCGAGGATCGTGCCGTTCATGTAAATGTTATCGCGTCCGGTCAGTTCCGGATGAAATCCGGTCCCGACTTCCAGCAGACTCGACACCCGCCCGCGAATGACGACTCGCCCGGATGTCGGTTCGGTAATCCGGGAGAGAACTTTGAGCAACGTACTTTTCCCAGCCCCGTTGCGCCCGATGATGCCGACGACTTCCCCTTCCTGCACGTCAAACGAGACATCATTGAGCGCCCAGAGCGTGTCTTCAGAGTGATTATCTTCTGGACTGCCGGAGAACGTGTCGAGCTTACGAAGCCGATTGAAGTTCTTAAACGGAGCGCGCAGCACACCTGTCATTGCCCCGACAAGCGTATCGGGAATCTCATCCTTCATCCCAATACGGTAGGCTTTGGAGAGTTCTTCAACAGAAATAACTGGTTTGTTCATCGAGTTTCTACAGGCGACTAATTGAAAGATTTTTCTAAATCGAGATACTCATTGCAAATTGCCGAGTGTTACATTTCGCCGAGAACTGCGCTGGCAACTTTCTGATAAACTCCATCTATATGCTTACCTAAAAAATGCATATATTTGACATTCGGCTTGTCGAGAATTGAACGATAATGGGTTTTTCGAACGAAAAGTGGATACGTCTCAAAAGGCAAGGCGACATGAGGGATCGAACTGAAAGTATATCTCCAAATGCATTCGTCCGAATAGACTGGGACGTCAAGATTCGAGAATAAAATTTCGCTGGTGTCGATCAACATCTTTAATGTTAACTGGTTTCGGCGAAACCCAAATAAGCCTGAGTTGAAACATTCAATGACATTCAATTCTGGGAAAATTTCCTTTAGTCTTTGATGGTCAACATGAAGATTTGTATGCTTCGGACGAGCATAGAAAGAGCAACTGCTTGGGTCCTGTATCCACTCGATAATTTCAGTAGGTTCCTTGAGAAACAAAGTGTCAGAATCAAGGAAAATAATGGCCTCTCGTTCCGAAGTAAGATGCAGGTCAAATATTTTTTTCGCCCACGCCCTTGCTTTTATTTGGTATTCATCTGGAAGGTTGAATCGAGATGAAAGTTTTGATCTCAATCTTCGTACCGTTTCAACGGCCGCGAGTTTTTGATCGATATCATCGTTGGAAACGATGCGGCAGCCAGGGATCTGTTTGTGAAATTTTTCAACGCAGGATTGATCGAATGTTCCGTCATCGTGAATTACAACTGCAAAATCGGAAGTAAATCGCAAGAGCGACTTGATCGCTAGTATTGCCATCGTCACATC
>JAJDEL010000390.1 GCA_029259835.1 Planctomicrobium sp.
TGCTCGCTTTGTTGTCGAATTCCGTCCAGGTGGTGATACCGCAATGAAGCAAGATGCCACTCTCTTCATGTTGGACTCCAATCGTAAAACGTTTTTGCTATTCGACGGAGATCGGCGAGGTTCAATTTCTGGTATTGATCCGACAAATATCTCAATTGGAATGACACCCGAAGAACTAGATGAATCCTTGAAGGAGAGTTTCAAAGTCGAAATTAAATTTCGGCAAAACTCAAACATGCCTGTTCAAGATAAAATCGATCTTCGGATCAAGTACATCGAGTTTGCAAAAGAGAAGTTTCGTTGTCTGCCCTTTGATAACCCTGAAGAAATTATATGGGACTCAAAAGTTGCTGAGACTTTTCTGGAAATGTTCTCGATTTCGTCAGTTGACATTAAAGAGATTGATTCACTGGCAACAGCAAAAGAGAAATTTCGCCGATTAATGGAACTAGCAACGCCCGACGAAAGTTACGCATCCGGAAAAGATATTCAATCCTGCCACAAATTGTTCGTAAATGCTTTTTGCAAGACGGACACGATTACTATCGATGGAATAAAGGAATTATTAAGGGAGATCGCAAGTGATTGAGTGCATTGATCTTTTTTGTGGAGCAGGTGGTTTGAGCCTCGGCCTCCAAAGAGCTGGTATAAAGATTCGCACAGCGGTGGATATTGATGTGAAATGCGGTGAGACTTACAGGGGACGGTTTCCGAATGTCTCATTCCTGCAAAAATCAATTCAAGAAGTCCGTGGATCAGAACTCTTAAAGAAGATTCGAAATCCCGATCGTGTCATTCTCGCTGGTGGTCCGCCCTGTCAACTATTTAGCAGATTGAATAAAAAACCCGCAGACATGACGGATGAGGTTCTCGCATACACGAAATTGATTAGAGAAGTGAATCCAGCATTCGTGGTTTTTGAGAACGTCCCTGCTATTGCTCGTCGATCAGGTGCTTGGAATTGTGTTTTAGACACACTCGATCTCGCAGGGTATTCGGTTGATTTCTCAGTCGTGAACAGTGCGAATTTCGGGTTGGCACAGAATCGTAAGAGAATGATTTTGGTCGCAGGCAGAATTCCTGTGGAAATCCCAAAGCCTAAATTACCCAAGATTGTTACGGTAAGGGACGCGATAGAACACCTTCCGGATTTAAGTGAGGATATTCCCAATCACCGCTCCCTTATCTTAAGCGATGGCAACAGAAAACGCATTCAAGGGTTAAAGCAGGGGCAATACAGCCGCACACGAGGAACATCATTTGCCGATAGTTATGCCAGAATGGAATGGGATAAACCATCTCCGACGATCACCACAAAGTGCATTTCATTTTCCAATGGAAGATTCGGACATCCTGAATACAATCGTGGCCTAACAGTTCGAGAAGCCGCGATTCTACAGGGCTTCCCAGACGATTTTATTTTCACGGGAACACTTTGGGATTGTGCTCGCCAGGTCGGTAATGCCGTTCCACCTCCAATAGCTGAAGCGATCGGAAAAGCAATAATCCGTGAATGCAGAAAACAAGATCGATTGAAAAAACGTCGATAACTATCGGATCGTTTGCTGTGTAAGGATACTCGCGACGGAAGGACTTTGGTCAGTTCGCTTGCAAACGTTGTTTACCTATTTCGAAGTACTCCTCGCTCAGTTCGAAGCCGATGAAGTTTCTTTTTTCTAGCTTGGCGGCGACTCCCATGGTGGCGGATCCGGCGAATGGGTCGAGGATTGTTCCTCTCTCCGGAGCGATCTGCACCAGCTGACGCATGAGGTCAGTCGGCTTGCCGGTGATGTGATGTTTGTCTTTTTGCTTGACAGTGACGTGGTAGCACCCGTCGAATGGTCCTGCGTCTGTTCTTTTGGCAACCTTGCCGTTTGTTGCCCAGACGATGTACTCGCACTGGTGGCGAAAGAATCCTTTGTGCGGAGCTCGCGAGCCGCGGCCCTTGTCCCAAGCGATGACGCCTCGCCAGGTCCAGCCGGCGGCTTGAATAGCGTCGGTCATGATCGGTAGCTGACGCCAGTCGATGAAACTCAGGCAGTAGGCCGATTCTTTCGACGCTCTCCTGCAGGCTGAGAGCCAAAGCGTGCACCAGTATTTGAACGATCTCTGATCACGAGCGTCGCCGGTGAAGGTTGGTCGACCGCAGGCGTTTCCGTCATGGCAGTACTTGTTCACGGGATCTTGTTTGGTGCCTGCTGCTGTGCCTGCGCCTGAACAATAAGGTGGATCCGCAATAACTGCATCGATCGAGTTCGGTGGCAGAGCCTGCGCAAGCTGCAGGACATCACCACATTGCAAGGAGATCCCTTTGGTTTTGTAACTCTGTGCGGATTGGCTGAAGTCTGCGGTTTGGGCAGACCGATGGCAGGGAGTGTTCATGGTGTCGCTTTCTCCCGCGTTCGACTCATTCGAACATGCGGGCGTTGCGACCTCTCACCCAGGTCAAAACGTTCGTATGAGGGGCTGTTGTCGGCTTCACTCCGATGACAGCCCCGCTTTGCGATCACGCACGTGATCGCTTCTTTTCAGGCTGCGTCTCTGCGTTCGCGAAGTTTGATCAACGTCGGTTCGAGCAATCTTTTCATCAGACCGCTGATTCCACCCGGAGCTTTTGTGGCCTCGTCTCTTAAAAGAGCAAGATCTGATGGTTCGACAAAGGTCGTAATGGGCTTGCGAACTTTGCGTCCGGAGTTCGTGTTTTGCTGCGGCACTCTGATCTCTCCTTGACAAAACCTGTTGATTGTTGCCAGCGTCGACAATTCAAGAACGGTGATGTTTCGCAAGGATCGCGATTATGAGCTGGCGATGCCTTCAAGGATGAAGGCATCGCTGGCTTCATCATCTTACTTTTCTACTTCGCGACGCCCGATAAATCAATACGAAATGCCAACATGGATGAATGGCAAAGCGGCGACATCTTGGCATTTCACGGGACGGATTTTGTCTCCCGTGCGATCAAATTCAAGACCTCCTATCCGTTAGACTTGTGGAGTTGCTTTGATGCTCCCTCGCATGTGGGCATCGTGATTTGGTCCGAAGAATTGAATCGGTACGTGATCGCGGAGTCGACGACACTCTGTAAGCATCCTTGCTTGATTCGCAAAGAACGCGTTTCTGGAGCACAGGCACATCTGCCGCAAGAACGGATCGATGATTACCGCGATCGAGGTGGCAAGGTCGACCATTATCGATTGGTCGGAATCAATCATCTTGGATCTCAGGAACTCACAAAGTTACAGCATTACCTGCTGAATTACTTTGTCCGGCGGGGTGTGACATACGACTTCAAAGGAGCGGCGATCTCTGGAACGTTGCTGGCAACCTGCAGACGTTGGCTGCCGAAAGCAGACCTCGAATCGCTGTTCTGTTCGGAAATGATTGCCGCCGTCCTGATGCGGATCGGCCTCATCAATAACGACAACCCGACATTCTTCAGTCCAGGTCGACTGGTCAAGCGGCTCACCAAGCTGGGGAAGATTCGCAAGATTCGCACGATTCATAGCGATCACATT
>JAJDEL010000040.1 GCA_029259835.1 Planctomicrobium sp.
TCGATCCCGATTACCTCGAAGAAGCCAAAGCCGTGCGGCTGAACAACTCAAGTTGTCAGGTCTACATCGGTCTGAAGCCTGGGGAAAGTTTCGACAATTGCGGAGACCTGTTGTTCCACTCCGAACACGAAGGCTTCGACATCGAATCGATCCTTTCGAAAGATATCAGCAGCCGCACCTTCTCATTCTATTATCCAGAAACCCGACCCGGCTCCGACCGCTCGTTGATTGTTTCATCAACGAATGCCAGATATGAAGATTGGGCGCACTTGCCGGAGGAACAATACCAGGCCGATAAGGAACACCTTTGCCAGACAACGATTGATTGCCTTGAAAAATATATCCCCGACGTCCGTCAAAAAATCGATTGGGTCGAAGCCTCCACGCCGCGAACGTTCGAGCATTACACGCGGCACGTCCACGGCTCCAGCTTCGGGACCAAGTTCGAAGGCCTCAAAGTTTCTCAAGAACTGCCTGAACAAGTCGGTGGGTTGTTTCATGCCGGTTCGGTCGGAATCATCATGTCCGGCTGGCTTGGAGCCGTCAATTACGGAGTGATCGTCTCGAATGAAGTTGACAAATACTTAACTCCGTCCTCAGCAGCTATGTAGAAAAAGGGGTTTGCCGTACACTTAAAGTGTACGGTTTAAGGACCAACACAATGAGTGATGACGACTTCAAGCAACTCGAATTACTCGCAGCACTCGACCGAATTCGGCAGCGGGTGACGGCGTGGAGTTCGACTTCGCTGCACTGGGAACCAGCACTGCAATGTCAATTATTGATGCAGCGGGTCCTCGGCAGAGTCGAGACGCTCCAGATTCGGTACGAAGCTCCGTTGGTTGTGGCAACATTTGGTGGAACCGGAACCGGCAAGAGTTCTCTCGTGAATGCTCTCATCGGCGAAGAAGTCTCCACTTCCGGGCGCGAGCGACCGACGACTCGCAAACCGAAGCTGATTGTCCATTCCGAAACCGATCTGGACTTGCTGAACATTCCGCTCGATGGTGTGGAAGTCGTACAGCGAAACGCCGATGTGTTGCGAGACATTATTGTTCTTGATTGCCCAGACCCTGATACGAATGAAGACAATGCCGCCGGCACGAATCTCGACCGGCTCCGGACATTGCTGCCGTTTTGCGATGTATTGTTGGTTGTCTCGACGCAACAGAAATACCGATCCGCCCGCGTCGCTGACGAACTGTTAGCCGCAGCAGCTGGTTGTCGAATGATCTTCGTGCAAACTCATGCCGATCTCGATGAAGACATTCGCGCCGACTGGCGCGAGTCACTCGCCGATCAGTTTCAAGTACCGGACGTCTTCTTCGTCGATTCTCCGAAGGCACTTCAAGAGAAGCAGCAAGGGCTGTATCCGTCAGGCGATTTTGGTCGGTTGCTCGACTTACTCACCACACAACTCGGTGCATCAGAGCGAATTCGAATTCGCCGCGCGAACATCGTTGACCTCATCCGGACAGGCATGAACCGCTGTGTTCAAATTCTCTCTTCGCAAGAGGATCAATTAAAAACGCTTGATCAAGCCTTGGATAACCAACGCGAGCAAATGAGTCAGCGGATGGGGCAGCAACTCAAGCAAGAGTTACTGACAAGCCACGGCTTGTGGGAGAGGCGGCTACTTTCGTCCGTCACGGACCATTGGGGCGTCAGCCCATTTTCAGCGTGCTTGCGTCTCTACAATGGATTAGGCGGACTGATCGGATCACTCACTTTGTTTCGCGCCCGCAGCTCGGCGCAGCTCGCTTTGCTGGGAACTGTGCAAGGAAAACGTTGGCTCGACAATCTCCGCAAAGAGCAACATGCTGAGGAGACTCTTGACCGCATCAGTCAGTTCGGGCTGGATGAATCACACTTACGCGAAGCAGAAATCGTCATCGGCGGTTATGCTTCGGACGCTGGCTTCGATTCCACATTGCTGAGCGAACAATCGCTGGAAACCCTGCGACGCGATGCAGCCGCGGTTGAGAACCAATTCGTCGTCGATGCAGGTCAGAAAATCGATGCCTCGATTGAAACATTGGCTGCAAAAAACTCGAAGTTCTCGATTCGCTGCTTCTACGAAACACTCTTCATCGGGTATTTACTCTTCGTTCTCTACCGAGTCGGTCGCAACTTCTTTTACGAGTCGTTCATGCTCGAAAAACCATTACTGTCTAGCGACTTCTACCTCGCCGCCGGTCTGTTTCTCATCTTGTGGTCTGGGGCGTTACTCATCTCTTTCACCCGCCGACTCAGACGTGGCATGCAAGGAGAAGTTCAAAAACTCGTCGCCGGCATGGTCGAGCGCCACCTCGATAGCGGCCTGTTCCCAGCTCTCGAACGAGAGATCCAGCGAACCCAACGCTGGAACCGCGACGCCGAAAAACTGCTCGTCGAGGTCTCAACACTCAGAGACGAAATCGCCGACGCCCCACACCTTGGGGTGAAGCACACTTAGCGGACTGACATGGTTTCGAAGTTTTCAGAACAGACCACTCCGTGGTCTGCGGTGATGTCGTTATTATTTAATTTCGGTGAGGTCATACAATGAGCAGATTGGTTGTACTCGGCGTGGGAATGTTGAATTGTCTGCTGTTGATCTCAGCGGGTCAGGCAGAACAGAAAGTTGTCGATTCCGAATCGAATTCCGCCGCAGAATGGCCTCAGAGTTCTGAGCAACTTTTGAAACTTCTTCGCGAGAGGGATAAAGATTTTGAAAAGCGTTCGATTGAAGTTGAACAACGTTGGACGGAACGGATCTCACCGAAAGCACAAATTGCGAATCGTAGTTTTATTGCGATAAAGTTTGGAAATTTGGTTCCGAAATTACCGCCGAAAGAGGATGTCCCAAAAGACTACGACCAATCTCATCGAGTGCATTATAAGTTAATTGTTCAGGGAGCAGAGGTCACTCTGGGAATCATTGGCGAGCAAGAGAAAATTCTCCATCCTGAATATAATTGGTCACTGAATGATGGACATCTTTGGAGCACGGTAGGCGGCGAAGAACGTTCTTACAGCCCACAAACTAAATCTCTCCATCTGTTCGGTCCACCAAAATTTGCCGGACAGCTACGTGGTTTTCAGCGCCGATTTGAATGGGGTTGCGGTTATGGTGTGGCGAAATGGATTCAATCAATCGATGCGATGGAATTAAAAGACGGCCGGCTCAACATCAAAGGGAGTTCGCAGTTATTCGAAGGGGATGACAGTCAATTCGAAATGGTTTTGAATCAGGATCTCATCGTTCGAAGTATTCTCGTGAAAGTGCCATCAAAACCGAACGGGTTCGATGTCTATTTCGTTGGTACTGTTGGGACACAGCGCGGAGAAAATCATCTTCCAATTGCAAAACGAGGACATTATCAGCGTATTTTGCAACCAGAAGGAAAGCCCGAGTCTGTCTACGAAGAATTTGATATTGTTTTCATCAAGGCTTCCGCGCCACTTTCGGATGAAGAGTACAAAAAACAGACAGAGATCAACCCGCCACCAGGAACAACGACGATTGAAATGCGGAAGCGAAGATAAATTTCTCATTAACTCTTCCTGTATCGCGAGTTACTTGGGCGGACCGTCCAGTATTCGTACTAGTTCGTCTACCGCTAAATGGCATTCTTGGTTAGCCTTTTGCTTGTGGAGTCTTACGGCAAATTTGTGAAGGAGGCAAGGATGCCGCATTCGAATAAGAAGGTTGAAGTCTGCCTGAGCGATGAACTTCGGGAGCAACTCGAAACGTTGTCTCGAAGTCGGTCTGCCCCAGCGAGTCAAGTACGACGCGCTCGAGTGTTGTTGCTG
>JAJDEL010000391.1 GCA_029259835.1 Planctomicrobium sp.
ACGTTCCCTTGCTATGGATCCGGAAGTGATGCTTTATGACGAACCAACGACAGGACTCGATCCTATTATGAGCGATGTGATCAACGAGCTGATCATTCGCACACGCGAGCGCAGGAACGTGACAAGCATCGTCGTGACCCATGATATGAACACCGTTCGCAAAGTCGCTGATCGAGTTGTGATGTTTTACCCGCTGGACCGCCTGAGTAGTGATGCAGAACAAATGATCTTCGATGGCTCCTCCGCAGAAGCCTTCGAATCCCCAGACCCGCGCGTCTCCCAATTCGTCCGAGGCGAAGCCGGAGAACGACTCCAGGAACTCCTCGCCGCGAGTTGACTTTATTTTTTCACCCTAGCCCCTCAACCCTCATCCCTAGTCCATCTCCATGTCCGAACGACAACTTCAATTCCGAGTCGGCCTGTTCGTCGTCTTCTCAATGGTGGTCGGTGCCGTTTTGATCATCCAGTTCGGTGAACTCCGCACGTACTGGCAAAAAACGTACCCGTTGGCGATTCACTTCGATGAAGTTCCTGGCCTGCATACCGGAAGTCCAGTCAAGCAGAACGGAATTTCCATCGGACAAGTTAAAGAGGTCGTTCTCGACGATACAAACGGGGGTGTCCTCGTCGTCGTGCATATTCAAGAAGAACATCTTTTAAGAGTCGATGCGCAGGCGTCACTTGTTCAATCCCTACTCGGCGATGCGAAAGTAGAATTCACCGCCGGCCAATCTGATGAAACCATCCCACCAAATTCTCGCCTGGAAGGTCTGGCTCCAACAAATCCGATGGAGATCGTACAACGGATGGAACAAAGTATGAACACGTCCCTTGTTACCTTCACTGAAACCAGCCGTGAATGGCAGCAAGTCGCGAAAAATCTGAACAACCTTATGGAAACAAAGGAAGGCTCTCTGGATGAGGTCATCGAGCGTACCGCGCTGGCGCTCGATTCATTCACAAAGACGATGACATCCGCAACAGAAACTTTTGATCAGGCAGGCGGAACCTTGGAGTCCGCAACACTGACTCTCAGTAATGCAAACAAGTTCCTTGCTGATCCACAACTTCAGGCCGACCTGAGAAGAACCGCAGCAGCACTTCCAGTGATTGCAGAGGAAGCGAAGCTGACGATTACGACCGCGAAAGAAACGATCGTCAAGCTCAGTCGGAATATGGAAGACATCCACGAAGCCACGGCTCCGCTTGCCGGACAGAGCGACTTGATCGTCCGCAAACTCTCCGGCAGCCTGATTCAGCTTGAATCGTTGTTAACCGAACTGAACGATTTCTCGCAGGCACTCAACGAAAAAGATGGCTCGATCCAGAAACTCGCGGCCGATCCAGAACTCTACAACAACCTCAACCACTCGGCTGCGTCTTTGAGTATTTTGCTCAAGAATCTCAACCCGATCATGAACGACGTCCGCATCTTCAGCGATAAAATCGCCCGCCACCCAGAAATCTTAGGTGTCCGCGGAGCCGTCCGAGGCAGTTCCGGATTGAAAGATTCGGGCGAAGTCAAACCGGTCGGATTTGAAACACCGGAGAGGTAGTGTGTTGCTTGTACTGTCGTGAGTCGCCTGAACCTCAGAACTTCGCGGAAGGTCCTGAATTATTCCAGGGTAGCGAAGCCATCAAAGACTGCCTAACAGCCGCCTCATACTCTATAATCTCTCAGTGTTTTCGACACATCGTGTCATTGCTTTTCAATGGTTTGGAATGAACAAAAACTAAGATACCAGTGCCCTATGTGCAGGAGTGATTGACTTGCAGCCTCCCAACGACTTCGTCGTCCCAGGTAAAAAGAACCTAGGCCACCCAAGTGGCCTGCGAAATTCTCTCCTTGGAAGTCATGCAAAAAGGTGTCGCGTTTCAATTGAGAGTCTAGAAAGAGAAAAGGGAGTAATAGATGTTCTTCAGAAAAGCCGCCTTTCTGGTTCTGTTTTTTGTGGCAACAACGGGAAATGCTGATGAGCCCACATTGAATCGCTTCCTGTCTGGCGAGTGGCAGGCAAGAAGGATTATTCTCAACGAAATGATCATAAAGAGGCGGCAACCCTTTACCGACAGGGAACAGTTGCTTTTAGCGCGTAAGGCTCAGCAATCGACAGAGCAAGAGGAATTGCGGAAGAGTGCTCTTGAGGCGATCCACGTTTCTGCACGAGCACCAGTATACGGGGCACCTTTGGACAGATTGCCTGACGGGATTACTGACGTTTTGTTTGAAATTATCAAGGATGAAAAAAACTCAGAAGACATCTTGGAATACGCAGCTGGTTGCTTGATGTTATCAATGGATAATTCAGAACAAGGAGTCGCGAACGAGAAGCGTATGATTTCTTTTTTGGACAGTCAATTTTCAGGGAAGGTGAGTGAAGTCTACCATACATCCTATCGACATTTTCCACTTCAGCGAGATGGGGTTGGCTGGAAAAGCATCGTCGCAACATTGAAGAGCGGTCAGGTCAAAGAGAAATGGCGTTTTCAGCTGTACGATTCTCTTGAAGTCATGGAGGCTGTAAAACTCCTGAAATCGACTGACTTTGATCACCTGCTGCAAATTGCTTACAACAATCCGAGTTGCAATGTCCAGTGTCGTACAAGAATTCTTGCAAAGGAAGGGCTGATGCGATTTAGAAATGGGCCGTCATTAAGCCCGCCAGATTGGGTGAAAGACACCGTAGAAGAACATTACTTAAATGAGAAAAAGGCAGGGTCTGAACTAGATTATTTTGTATCAAAAGTAGCTAGACGCCCAACAGACAATAAAATTATCGTTGAAAAGGCAATGGAAAGAGTAATAAAAAAAGAAACTCCAACTGGGATTTGTATAGACTCGATGAAAATCATTCTAAACTTTCAAGGGGATCGTAAAATTGTCCTTCAATTAATAGACAACTATGGACTGGAGTTTTTGTTAAAGGACAGTGACGAGTAGACATCTGAGGTTTTTGCAATGGTGAAATGATTTGCACGGAAATTCTCTCAAATCAAGAGCGTCACAGGTTTTTCTGCACGCAGGCCACTTGGGTGGCCTTGA
>JAJDEL010000392.1 GCA_029259835.1 Planctomicrobium sp.
TACGTATTCTATCCTGGGTTGGACGACGCATAAAAGACCTGTACGAGAAAAGTTCTTTAGACCGAAAAGAACAAGTTTTGGCAACGATCATACAACATATTGATCGCTTGAAAAAAACGTCCGATATGAATCGATTGGGACGCACGTTTCACTATCTGCCAGTCGGTCAGCGTATCGAACTACAAATCGCAGAAACTGCGGTTCAGGCAGAGAGATTCTCCGAGGCACTCGTGCGATTGCAACGTGTAACACATTCCCAAGACCCTGCTTTGACCGCCACGGCGTGGTCTCAAATGGCGAACGTCTTTTCGAAAATGGATGCGGTTACCGATGCTCGTCGCTGCTGGTCGAAAGTACTCGACCTTCCATCAATTGCTTTATCTCCAGAGGAGGGAAATAGTCACACACTCGCCCGAAACTTTTTGAAGGCGTCAACAGCAAAGATGTACGGTGTCTCTCCAGTCTCTGCAAGCTGGGGTGACGAATGGGAAGCTGTTCGAACTGGGTCGCAATCTCGCGATCAGAGTGTGTCGGTCTTTAAACCAGTCGGGACGCCATTCGATTTCATGAAACAGTACCGCATGTTGTTCAACTCTCCAAAACAGCGGCTCCGAGTCGAGCAGGTCGAAACAGGAAATTATGTCTGGTCACTTCCACTCCGCTCGATGACAAATATTTCGCATCGCTCTTACGTCGGAACACGCCACGCTGGCTCCATGTGCTATGCCGTACATAAAGGAGCGGTACACGCCCTTCAATTTCCAGACCGAAAAATTGCCTGGACATACACACCCGCTGTTACCGGAATGGCAGTGAGCAAACTACGATCTCCGGCGCAGCGTGGAGCAACCATGATGAACAATCCCACGTCTTTCCGAAATATGTATCACTTCAAAGCTTACAGGACACCGACTGGGATTCTCCTTGCTGCGAATGAGTATTGTGTGTTGATTCTCGATGATGAACTCCGTGCGCTCGATCCTCTTACTGGAGAGCTTCTATGGAGTGAGTCCGAAATCTCTAAGCGCAGTACGGCACATTCGATTGATGACCAGATGTTGCTTGTTGACAGTGAGCAAGCAAACTTCGTTCGATCGCTCGATGGGCGAAAAACAGGAGAAAAACTGACTGAGCAATTCTTGACGAATTGCCTGCACATCTCCAAAGAAGACTGCATCCAGATCGCTCAACCTGATGAAGGTGAAAAAGATTGGAAACTCACTCAGGGAACTCTCTCTGAACCAGCCTCTGAATGGAGTCTCGACATCCCAGCGTCTGCGATGCTGTCAAAGATTGATCGCCAGTTTCTCGCAATGGTCACTCCCAATGGCGAACTATTTCTCATTGATTTGGTCGAAGGTGAGCAGCGGTCAATTGGGTTCATTCCGGGAGATTTAATGAAAATTAAAAAGCGAATCTATATTTATTCCGACAAAACATCTCTTTACCTCGCAGTCGCTCATGGAGACGCGAGAACGAGCTATGTGAATTTGCCATCGCTTCGAGCATCTGGCACGTTACTTGTTTTCTCTAAAAGTGAAGGTTTTCTCTGGTCTCGGTCGACACAGGAACTCGGAGAAATTTTTGAGACTCAAGTCGATCCCAAAAAGGAGGACGGGAAGAAAGACGAAAAGCAGGCAGAAAAAAAAGAGACAAAGTTGGCGATGAACCTCATCGTCAAAGAAATTGAACACTCTCCATTACTTATCTTTATCAGCGAACGACAAGGGAACCGCAAAACGGTCTACCATCGTCGGTTATTAATGGTTGGCCTTGATAAACGGACAGGTGAACCTGTTTTTGACTGGCAACGGATCTCTAATTCTGGAGGTTTTTCGTACTTGCATGTTGATGTTTTCAATCGATTTATCGATCTGAGAACCTACAACGAACGCCTGAAAATTCAACCCGTTCAGCGACAAGAAGTGAATGCGGCCGGAGCAGGGGAGTGAGCCGGTACTTCGCGCGATGGATCTTCCCCGGCGATGGACCTCCTCTTCAGGACGCGACAATCGAAGTTGTCGATGGAATCGTTCAGCGAGTGGAATCAGGCAAGACCGACGCCACCGACTTAGGGAACGTCGCGATTCTTCCTGGCTTGATCAATGCGCATACACATCTCGAATTCTCCGTGATAGAAACCCCGCTCGAACCACTCGGAGAATTTGCATTGTGGATCCAATCAGTCATTGATTGGCGAAGAGAAACTGGCAATTCAACTCCGAAATCAATTGAACGCGGCATCGAGGAATCGGTTCAATCAGGTGTCACTTCAATTGCCGAAATCGCCACGACCGAATGGCGACCGAACTCGACTTACGCTGCACAGCAATCGGTGTCTCACATCCTGATGTTTCGTGAGTACCTTGGACTCTCTGACGACGCGGTTGAATCACAACTCACCAGTGCGCGAGAGTTTTTAGAGAGAAGAAATGAATCGCCATTCTCACCGGCGCTCAGTCCACACGCGCCGTATTCGCTCCACCCTGAACTCTTCGATGGGCTTTGCTCACTGGCGGAAGAATATCGCATTCCTCTCGCCATCCATCTTGCAGAATCTCCAGCGGAACTTGAATTACTCGAACATGGACGCGGTCCACTTGCCACGATGCTGCAGAAAGTGGGAGTCTTTCGTCCTGAATTATTTAAAGTCACTCGGCGACCACTCGACTATTTGCAGCGACTGGACTGCGATGTACCGGTTCTCTTGATTCATGGGAACTACTTCTGCGATGAAGAGATTGACTTCCTCTCCAGTCGACCTCAGATGTCCGTTGTTTATTGCCCTCGAACACATGCCGCGATGCAAAGGAACATTCACCCTTGGCAACGAATGTTGGCAGCAGGCATAAATGTGACCCTTGGGACTGATAGCCGGGCGTCAAACCCTGACCTTTCAATCTGGAACGAACTTCGATTCCTCCACAAACACCACCCCGAACTCACAGCAACCAACTTATTGAAGCTATCAACAATCAATGCAGCGAAAGCATTGGGATTAGAGAGTGCAGGATCTTTGGCACCTGGAAATGTTGCAGATTTGTGCGTCGTGCCACTCTCACAACAAGCGAGTGAGCAGCCAGAGCAACACTTGTTTGCATCAACAAATTCTCCCCAAGGAACAATGGTCGCAGGGAATTGGATTATTGTCCCGGATGCGATCAAGTTGTCTTAACACAACCATGGATGTAGAGATCCCCGTCCAGGTTTTCAACATCGTGATGCTCCAGCAACAATGCCTGCTCCATCGATTCGAGTCCGACTCCTCCGATGGGAGAAACGGCATTGTCTCCACCGATGAGTTTCGGTGCGATGAAGCAATGAATTTCATCGATCTGCCCTGAATCAAAAAACGATCCCAGCACCTGTCCACCTGACTCGATGAGAACGTTGGTCATCTGGCGTCCCCCTAATTCCGTAAGGATATTGAGAGGGTTCATCATTCCAGTCTGCTCGTCACGTTGGATTGAAACAACCTCTACACCCTGTGATCTCAATGCATCGCATCGCTGCTTGTCAGCATCGGATGTGAAGACCAACACAGGTGCCTGATCGACGGACTTTACGAGCTTTGAATCGAGTCGCAGGCGCGCTTGAGAATCAAGGATCACGCGCGTGGGAACACGTGGTCCTGGTGGGCGGGCTGTGAGCATGGGATCATCGGCGTTGACCGTTCCGATTCCAGTGAGAATTGCATCCATTCTGCCACGCAACTTGTGAACAACGTTTCTCGATGTTTTGTTAGAAATCCACTTTGATGACCCGGTTCGAGAAGCGATATTTCCATCGAGAGTCATCGCCCATTTTGCGTGAACATAAGGAAGACCTTGCGTGAAAAGTTTGTGAAACGGCGAAATCAGCTCTTCTGCTTGCTGCCGGCAAGTTCCAATATCAACTTGAATTCCGGCGGCACGCAGTCTTGCAATCCCTCTTCCGGCGACGTGATTTGCTGGGTCTTGCGTGGCGACAACAGCTCGGGAGATTCCAGCGGTGATCAGAGCGTCCGCACATGGAGGAGTTTTCCCATGATGACTGCACGGTTCGAGCGTCACATAAATTGTCGCTCCGCGCGCTTGCTCACCTGCTTCCTGTAAAGCGACGACTTCGGCATGCGGACCTCCGAACTCCGAATGAAACCCTTCCGCAATCCATCGACTCTCGGCACTCACAACAACAGCCCCGACAGCGGGATTCGGCTCGACGAAACCGATTCCTCTCTGCGCGATTTCCAAGGCTCGATTCATCGCAGATTCATCATCCGCAAACAGGAAGTTTCTCATTTCGAAAACTTAGTCCGGTAGCCACAGTTTCTTCTCTCCGGTCGCGGTTTCTTCAGTTTCCGCCGACCAGTTTGTTCCTGCATCTCCGAGTGACTGAGGAGTGACGATAGCATTTTCCCACGGTGGATCGATCTCCATTGCTGTGATAAATTCACTGAGACGTTCTCGCACGGCAGGCAGTTTTGCGCCGTAGTTGTTCCACAGTTCCAAGAGCAGCGAATTTAACTGAGGATCTTCAAGATCCTTCGCGCGGAATTGCAGTTCCCTCATTTTCCACATTAACTGTGCTTCAAACGGTCCGCCTTCTGCTTTCGTTCGTTCGAATCCATGATTGATCCACTCAATCGCTTCTTCTTCGCGAAGCGAACGACTGCAAATATCTGCAAGAGTCGCGTATGCCTGTTCAGACTCGCGCTGGTTCTTTTTTGCGAGTTCGGGACGATTCTCCAGAAACTCGGTCAGTACGCGATAACCAAATCCGCAGTGCTTGATGACCAAGGCTCGCTGCATTACCAAATCAAACAATTCGTCGGACATGCCTTCGAAATTGATGTCTTGCAATTGTGTGACCGTCAGCGTGTTGAGGTCGAGATCGTCGTTCGGCGGAATCGGAGTTGGATGCGTGAGCTTCAAATCCTCACGAAGTTGATTTTGGTCGAGAATAATATCGCGTCGATCAAGAAACGCATCGAATACGCGAATCGCCGCAGCGAGTGGGACTTTCATCTCCTCGATATCAGCAGCCTCTCGCGGGCTTCGATCATCCAGTGCTTTTTGCGGGGAGTCGAGCCAGGTTTCGTGAATACACGAATGAACAAACTCCCTTCGTAAATCCCGACGAATGTTCGCTGGTGTCTTTGGTGGAAAGAACGCCGACTCGGTGAGAGCAAGTTCATCAGTCGCGTACCAGGCGACAATGTCTGAGTCTTCGGACTCTTCCTCATCTTTCTCAGTCAGGGAGACAAGCTCGCCAGCGGCTTTCTCGAATATTTCAATCGATGTGTCGAGTCGTTCCCCTTCTATCGCAGTGATGTGCGCTGTTGCTGGTGACGAGGAATCTCGTTTGTCGATCAGAGTTAAACGACCAATCGACCGAGGTGCGTTCTCGAGTGTCAACTCTTCCAGTTCTGCTTCCGTCGGTAAATTTTGATTCAGAAGGTCATACGATGCCGAAATTTCCGCTTGCTGATCCAGGATCGGAACTCTACACATCCGGTCTTCGTTGTCGAGACGGGTGAGCAACTTCGAAAGTGAATCCGTTTCGTATGAGCGAAGCCGAGAGACAACGGAATTTTCCCTTTGGCGGCGATCCAGAAGTTGTGCCAGCGTTTCAAGATCAATCGCTTTGTCATCATCTTTGTAAAGTCCGGCAGCTTTATGAAGTGCAGATGCCGCGCTCGCTTCGTCTCCATCCCAGGCACGTAGTAATCCAATCGTATGCCACAATTCCGGTGTGGCTGGGTCTTGTTCTGCCATCTTGTCCCAGAGATCCGCTGCTTCGGAAAAACATCCGTGGATGTAAAGCCGCTGAGCTTTCTTCAATTGCGATTGAAGCTCTGCGTCCGCTTCATAGTTGGGCAGCGGATGACCACCGCGAAGTGGATACGGGACGCCAGTATCTGCGTCGAGTTCCAGCATCGCCATCAATGTGCGTTGACGGTCTTCTTCCGAGCCGAGGCGCAACACAATCGCCATGTGTTGTCGCGCCGCCATGTCGTGTCCCTCTTCAAGAAAGTGAGAGACAAGTTTGCCAGCGAGGATTGCAACGATTTGTGGCTCGGATGCCATGCTTTTCAGGAACGCACGATGGATGACCTTCTTGCTCTTCTCCATTGGAGTCGACTGAGCAACCGCGAGTGCCAGAAGCGCATTCGCCAATGGGTGCTCAGGATTATTTCGCAAAAATGGAACGAGACCATCGCGCGCTTCTTCAAAGGCATCGTCGTTGAATAATGCCATCGCACGCTGCGTAACCAACCAGCCATTGTCGGAATGCTCCTTCAAAAGCTTGTCGATGAGTTGCAAGGCCATGTGTGGTTGATTGTTTTCCTGCAAACGCTCAATTTTTGCCATTTCTGGCAAAATGGCCTGGCAGCAAAACTTGACTTTCTTTTCACTGCCGCAGGGACACGGTGCATAAGGATCCATAGGATCGTTTCTCCTGAAAATCGACGCCCACCAGATTGCTCAATCGCAAGTCGGCGTCAAATGATCTGATTTGTCAGTATAAAAATTGTGTTGGTATTCAATATCTTGAGAAGTTGAAAAGCACCAAATTGAAAAGCTCAATTTCGGCGCAGACTCCTACAGGTGAATTGGCTTCTATTACTCGAAACTCTAACTGAACGACCACTGAATTTACAGGCTGCATCGTCCTTTTCAGTTTCTCAAGATCGCCCAGCTTATTGACAGAATCTGGCCGTGTCTGCTTGCGGGTTAGCGTCAATCCTGACCCCAAAGAGAAACTCAGGAGTCGCCACTTTCTCCCTCATTGCGATTGAGAAGCCAGTTTTCACCTACAAGAGCTCGCCTTCACTGGCGTTCAGAAAATTTGGCACCGGCTCGCGAACGTTGCCTGAACGCCATTGCCGCCACTTACGCATCGCATTTTCCCGGCTGCTTGCGGATGCAGGTTTTGCCGAACTTCCACTGTATAAAGATCCTCTTTGGGGACGGAGATTGATATAGCCATAACTCTTGGGGTTCTGCTCTGTCACATACAATAAGGCGACCAGCGCGAGGTCCCGAATTTGGGCGTTCTCTCCAGAGCCAATGGTACTGATTCTAAGTGGCTGCTCGTCGTTGAGGAGAGGTTCGAGTTCTTCGATCACATCACGACCGCCATATTTCGCGAGGTAGAAAATCGAATTCGAGAGATGAATGGAATTTGCCTGACGGGCACGCCGATCTTTGATCGCCTCTCTCGCGACATCCATCGCCGCATCGATTTCAAATGCGACGGCAGTTTCCAGACGTTGTCGGGGCGATGTGTTGCCCCTTTTTCGTAGCCAGACTCCGATGAGAGTTTTTAGCACACTGCCACTCGTGGAATGTTCCACAGCGTTTCGAAAGTTGGAATCTCGAATCAGCATGTAGATCACA
>JAJDEL010000393.1 GCA_029259835.1 Planctomicrobium sp.
TGCTCTGATTGTTGCGTTCGCTCTCCCAGTCGTGGCCTATTCTGAGGATCAGGTTGACTCCAAAGATGACATCCCGAGTGCAATCTACCAGTATGTCACGCGACCTGAACCAGACTTTGCCTGGGAAAAAATCAAGACGCTCAATACTCCGGCAGGTCAAGTTCACGAACTTCGTGTGACCTCCCAGAAGTGGCACAACATTGTTTGGAAGCACGCTGTTGAAGTCTATGTTCCCAAAAAACTGAGCTACTCAAAACATGCGCTTCTGTTTGTTCATGGTGGCAGCAAACCAATTCCACCAAGCGAAGGGGACATGAAGTCTGGATTGAAGCTGGCAGCAATGTGCGGCGCACCGGTAGTGATGGTGCATCAGGTTCCGAACCAGCCACTCTTCGGCGGACGAACAGAAGACGACCTCATTACGGATACCTGGCTCAAGTACCTGGAATCCGGCGATGAAACCTGGCCGCTGCTCTTTCCGATGGTGAAAAGTGCAGTCAAAACGATGGACGCCGTTCAGGAATTCTCCAAGTCGGAACTCGAAGTGTCGATTGAGAAGTACGTCATCACTGGCGGTTCAAAGCGTGGCTGGACAAGTTGGCTGACGCCCGTCGTAGACAACCGCATCGCCGGGACGGCTCCCATTGTGATAGACATTCTGAACTTTCGGGCACAGATGAACCACCAACTCAATTCCTGGGGAAAATTCAGCGAGCAAATCATCGATTACACCAGTAAAGGTTTGATTAAACGACCAGGCGAAAAAGAGACTGCAAGAGAAGTTCAATTGCGAAAAATGATGGATCCGTTCACCTACCGCAAACAACTTTCGCTTCCCAAACTGCTGATTGTCGGCACGAATGATCGTTACTGGGCCGTGGATGCAATGAATTTGTACTTCGATGATCTGGTCGGAGATCGTTACATCAGGCAAGTCCCCAACGCTGGACATGGCCTGGACGGTGGTCGCGATGGCGCGCTCACAACGTTGGCGGTCTTCTTTCGGCATGTTGCCTCAAATACTGAAATGCCTCGTATTTCGTGGGATTTTTCGAACGGTCAACAGCTTCTGAAACTCGCAATCAAGAGTACGCCTGCCCCAGAAAATGTCCGGCTCTGGACAGCAAAATCAAATGATCTCGACTTCCGCGACGACCGCTGGAGTTCGAAAACATTGACCGGAAACGGTGAAAACCGACTCGGCACTCTCAAGCTTCCAAAGTCCGGTCACGTTGCGTTGTATGGGGAAGTCGAATTCGATTTCGACGGACTACCGTGGTCACTGACAACGCTTGTCTACAGGAAATGATTCTTCCCTTCATAGGGTCTTCAGGAAGAAATCACTTCATCACGAGTTGCTGCGCTTAGCTCACCAAGTTTCGTTTGCAGAAACATGGTTGGCTCGGTGATGCACAGGAATCGGTAGCCTTCTGTCGCGAGTTGTGGACCGTCACCGATCATCCACATCGGTTTACTAGCAGCACTGGCTGCGGCACGGATGATTCGAAGCGCTGCTTGCAGTTCCTCTGCTTGTGGGTTCCAACAGACGCCAAGATCCGCGGACAAATCATACGGACCGACAGCCATCGCTGTCGTCACTGGATGCTGGGCAATCACGTTGACGTTTTCGAGTCCGGTACGAGTTTCGATTTGTGGCAGGATGACGAGATGATCCTCGACCGTTGATTTCCAACTTTCATAATTCACATCGTCGACCCAAAGGTTCCCCGGCCCGCCAGGACGTCTGCGTCCGCGCGGCCTCAAGTAAACAGCATCTTGAATGACTTGCATCGTTTCTTCGTTTTCTACGGTCGGAATCATCAGCCCGCACGGCCCTAAGTCCATCGCTAAACGAATCGGAGTAAACTCCGCAGCAGGTGGACGAATGAGGATCGGAAAGTTTTGACGGCGCCCAATTGCGCACGCTTCGGCGACCATCGCAGCGTCGAACGTTAAGTGCTCAAGATCGATGATCAAATAGTCGAGCTTTGCCTGCATCGCAATTTCGACCAGACCAGGCCAGAAATGAAATGTACACAACATCCCAGTTGTGACTCGATCTTCCTGAGCCAGTTTCTCACGTAAAATGATTGCAGACTTCATCGTAGCGACTTACCTTTCGATTTCGGTGCTTTCCAGATCGTCACACCCAAATGATAGCCGGTATGTAGTGGTGAGTTATTGGAATACCAGGCGGTGACGATTCGACCATCTTCGCGTTGAACACTTTCCGGGTAGCCGCAATCACCCCCATCTGCTGTATGTGCGATACGAATTGGGTCACGCCAAGTGACTCCATCGTCGTTGCTTAATTTCGCGAGGACGCCGCGATGACCATTTACGCGGTTACCATAACTGAGTAGTAAACGTCCGTCTGCCAGTCGAGTGAGATGACCATTGATCTCGTTGCGTCCGGTGACAGGAACCGGTTCTTGCCATTTAAGGCCGTTATCATCACTGCGGATCAGTTCCATCTTGTCGATTCTTGCCGCCGCGAGCCAACTCTTTCCGCCTAGGGGGAAGATGCCGGTTTCGTTGTGTCTCTTCCCGATGATTGAAACAACTTTCCAGGTCCAGCCATCGTCTTCACTTCGCAAATGGGATGAACGCCAGCCTTTGGTTTTTGTTGATTTCGTTGGGTCTTTGAACTCTCCCTGATAGCACGAGACATGCAGCGCCCCGTCTTCTCCAGTCCAGATATCGCCGAACGGAATGTATTCCGTCCAGCCTGATTCTCCAGCAGGAAAGGCGTCACGTTTCTCCCAGGTGCGGCCTGCATCACTCGAACGCAAAACCCAGCTACGAATTATCGCATCCCGAAACGCCGCCTGTTTCGGTCGAATTTCCTGCTTCACATCGGTCCAGCCAGAGCAGAGCACGACAAGGTCACCATTTTTCGCCATCCCAGCGGCATGATTCATACGAATGGTCTTCGGCTCGTGCTCGGTCACCGTACTCAATTTCTTCCAAGTGAGACCATCGTGGCTGGAGTAACAATCGATGTCCGCTTCCTGTTGTCCGTGACTCGGCTTGTTGTGGAAGATGGCAATGATCGTGCCGTCTTTCAGCAGAGTCAAATTCGGCCACGCACAAACATTCTCAACCGCGAGCACTTGCTGAATGTTTGCCGCTGGCAGGGTGATTTCTGCGGCTCGCGAACCACTCGAACAGAACACGACCAACAACACGGCAATTAGACTTACAAATGAACTACGCATGATCATGAAGTGACTCTCTTTGGGGCAAGGAATTGAATCGATCAGAACGACAGGGTATCACGGATGAATCCGTTCAGCGAGCGTGGTGATGGTGTGAGTCAAATTGGAGACTGAAGTAAGCCTTTACAATTTACTCTTCCCTTGCAATCAGCCGTTCAGTGGGGTGAACCCACCAACGGTCAAGCATGATCAGGGGACAATAAACGTATCCGACAAAGTTGCCGCGCGTAGTCTTTTCGCCTTTCACGTTGATGAACCGTTGCCAGTATAGAAACTTGGGCTGCCAAATGGAGATGTCACTCACGCTCAGCGTAAAGGCGTATCGAACTCGACCAGATTGGCTCCAGGCGTATTGGCCGCTGAGTGAGAGACAACTGTATGAGCCGATGTAGAAAAGTAGACCTGCAACCACAGCGAAGAGGTATCGCCGGAGCGGGCGACTGCGCTGTGCCTTTTCTATCGTTATTTGTTCAACCATCTGCGTCTCGTCGTTTCATTTCTTCCATGTGTTGACGCTGCTCTTCCTTTAGATCTTTCAATCGAATGCGACAGTCCCTGCATCGAATTGCCGTTGCGTAGAGCGAGCCTTTCGCCGTTTCATAATACCATTTCTGCTGCTCAGCGGTCCAAACATCTGCTTTCCCACAATCGCAGCAGGTGAAGTCGAGATCAATGTAGTAAGCTGGACGTAAACTATAAGAATTGTTGGGATCCTGCTGAGATTGATCGGCTGGTACGGCCCTTGATGGAACTTCCTCACCATTGACGAGGCGGCCTTCTTCTCGAAGTTGGTTCAAACGTCGTCGCTCACGTATTGCATTGAACTTTCTCTTCTTGCGTTTATCACTCACAGAGAGTCCCCCGAGGATGTGTCGATTTCACTCAGCCACACTTGCCTCAATGATTCTCTTACTCAAAAGATAATCTGGCAAGCTCAAAAACATGAAGATTCTCGTCCATTCACCATTCAATGCTCTCGAAGATTTGTTGCAGTTTTTTGCCGCGTGTCGGATTCAATGAATTCATCCAGGCAATGCGGCCTTGCAAGTGTGTTTGGAAGTCTGAGTGTTTGTCGCGGTTTTGGGATTCAGGATTGCCTTGTGTGCAGTTGTGCAGGATCGCATGGAGTTGCTTGTATTCAGTTCGCGGTGTGTTCAGTTTTTCGTTGACGATGATCCCGGCGAGTTGCTGTTGGCGGCTAGCCGTCATGACGACGGACTTCCGTCGGCGAATCGCGAAGCCTTCATCCAAGATGATTGCCAGTGCAAACGATTGAAACTCTTTGAGAGATTTCTTGAAAGAATCATTCCCGGAAAAAGCGAGGTCATCAGCATAGCGGGTGTAGCTCGCTTCGAACTTGCTTGCGAGTCCTTGCAACCGACAATCGAGCCGGTAGCTGATGAGATTCGCGATTGCCGGAGAAGTCGGAGCACCTTGCGGGAGATGTGGTGAGTCGTATAAGAATTCCAGTTCGCGAGCAGCATCGCGCGGAGAGTCAGCAAAGAGTGTTCGGAAGACCGACTTCGGGATTCGATTTGTCGTCAATCCAGTGAGGCTTCTCGCCACAGATTCTGGATAGCCGAACGTTCTGAATGCGCCGAAAATTCGATTTGACTGAATCGAGGGAAAGAAATTCGCGAGATCTGTTCGCCAGACAACACGTTGCCCAACATGCGGCTCCGCATACGATTTGACGGATCGACCTTTGCGGAATCCGTGCGCCGCATGGTGCAGGGGGATTTTATCGAGGAGGTCTGGGAGCAAGCGTCTCTGTACGCTCATCAGTTTCGGGTACGGAATCTCCAGGAGTCGACTTTTGCGACTCTTACGTTCCAGGTGAAATTCATAGCGAGGATCACCTTGGTCGCAACGTGCGAACGGAGCTCGCGCTGACATCCAGTCGAGTTGCTGCGTTGTGAGTCCGAGGAACTCCGCGAGTTGAATAGACGATTTCATCGCCGGGAGTTTCCATTCCAGGAGTTCTCTTCGGACCGGAACAAAGGCTTCCGGATTCAACAGGCTCTCAGGGAGATTCCGCGCTGCGGCGAGTTTGATCCCAGAGCCTCGCAGAATCTTCGCTGGCGTCCATCTTTTTAGAAGGAGAAAAGACTTGACCTCACGAAGAGTCGGTTGTGGAAGCAAGAATGGATATATCTTGAAGAGTTGGTCAACGAGTTTGACCACTTTTGGTCGACAGGCTTCGAGTGCGAGTGCATCAACGATTCGCTGGGAAATCGAGAGTCGGTCCAGCGGCCCGCCCAGAATGATTCGTGCCAAAGAATCTGCGAACTGTGACAACTTCTCTTTCCCATCTTTCCCATAAAAAAACGGACCGTCCTTCCACCAAACTGGTTCTGCATGAGAAATCATTCGCCTTCGCGAATGTCGTCTCATGCCAACGATGAGCAGGCTTTGAGGATGACCTCGGAGTGACCCCGAGATGATGAACATTCCAGGAACATTCATCCACTGAAAGGACAGCCCACCTGAACGGTACAAGATGCAACTTGAGAAACGCAAGCAGTAGCCATGTGAGGTTTACGATTGACAGGCTCAATCGGCTTGCTTGTCCCGTCCAAAAATTTCGCGAACGCCCATGTATATCATGGTGCCTACAAGCCAGTGTCGAGGTGGCATGCTTGAGAAATTCGCGTGATAAAATTGGGTGCCATGCCCACATCGCGTAGCAGGATGGGCATGTGGTCGCTAGCCGAGTTCAGTTTTTTGAAAAGACTCCAAGTCCCAGCCAGGTAGGCTGGGTCAAGCCCCAGCACTTTGATGCCACCTCCAACTTGCAGGTCACACGATAATGGTGATTTGATACCGTAATGCGGGGTTTACGTCTGACGGCTTCAATCCAACCTTGTGTTTTACAAGTTACTGCACTTGGGATCTGGTTTTCGTAAGAAAACTAGAGTCGTGGGGGGGGGGGGGGGGGGGGCGGGCCGCCGACAACCCGCAAAAGAAAGAAAAAAAAGGGAAAAAAA
>JAJDEL010000394.1 GCA_029259835.1 Planctomicrobium sp.
GTTTGCTGATCATCCAGGCACCAGTACTCGCTGAAGAGCCGACCGCCGAAGGTTTGAAGTTCTTTGAAACGAAGATTCGACCGGTGTTGGTGCAGCGGTGCTACAAATGCCATTCCGAGGAAGCCAGTCAAAAGGATAAGCTCGAAGGCGAGTTGCTGCTCGACACTCGCGAAGGAACTCGTAAAGGAGGCGAGAGCGGCGCTGCTGTTGTTCCTGGTGATGTGGAATCGAGTTTGTTGATTGCTGCGATTCGGCACGAGTCTTTCGAGATGCCTCCAGACACAAAACTTGATGCAGCGGTCATCGCTGATTTTGTGAAGTGGATTGAGATGGGATCTCCCGATCCACGCGAAGGAACGGCAACCCGACCAGCAAAAAGTCAAATCGATATCGCAGCTGGACGAAAGTTCTGGTCCTTCCGTCCTCTCAAATCAGTCACTCCGCCAGAAGTGAAGAACACAGATTGGGGCCGAACTGAGATTGATCGATTTATTCTGGCCTTACAGGAAAAACAAGGCATCGTTCCGAACGAACAGGCCAGCCGGCGCACACTCATTCGCCGAGTCTACTTTGACTTATGGGGTCTCCCACCAGAACCTGAGAATGTGGAAGCATATGTGAATGATACAGCTGAAGATGCGTATGAGCGTTTGGTCGATCGGTTGCTGGCGGGCGAGCATTTTGGTGAACGTTGGGCGCGTCATTGGCTCGACTTGGCCCGTTTCGCCGAGAGCAACGGATACGCGTTTGATAAAGATCGCCCGGCCGCATTTCATTACCGCGACTTCGTCATCAAAGCGTTCAATCAAGACATGCCTTATGACGAATTCGTCCGCTTGCAAATCGCCGGTGACCAACTCTCCCCTAATAATCTCATGGCT
This sequence comes from Planctomicrobium sp., assembly GCA_029259835.1. GTDB lineage: Bacteria > Planctomycetota > Planctomycetia > Planctomycetales > Planctomycetaceae > Thalassoglobus. The sequence continues at coordinate 882 of JAJDEL010000394.1, forward strand.
GAAGCTGCAACCGGGTTTCTGGCAGCGGGAACGTTCACATCACAGCAAACACAAAAAGAACGAGAGCGCAGTCGTTACGAACAACTCGATGACATTGTTGCCACAATCGGAACTTCGATGCTCGGCTTAACCGTCGGTTGTTGCCGTTGCCACGACCATAAATTTGATCCGTTGCCATCTCATGACTACTACCAGTTCGTTTCCTGTTTTGCCGAAACCGGTTTCCAAGATTTCGACTATGACCCAGAGCCTGCAAAAACGAAAGCCGCGAAAGAGAAGTTCGACAGTGTTCACAAACCCCTTCTCACTTCACGAACAACGTATGAGAAAAAGCATCTCACGGAGCAGTTGGAAGAATGGTTGAAAACCAAGCCTGCGAAACCAGCCAAGGAAAAACTGGGTGTCTGGCAATCAATCGGCCCGTTTGCTGCGGCTGATTTCAAAGCTGCTTACGGAGAGATCTTTGCACCGGAAAAAGAAATTGACCTCACGAAAACCTACGATCAATTGAAATGGACTCCTCAGCCAAGTTGGGCAGATGGCAAGGTCCATAATACGCTGACCGGGGACAACAGCGCGAATTACCTCTATCGCACAATTGAAGTCGAGACCGAACGACCGCTGAATATCTCACTCGGACGCGACGACGCAATCAAAGCCTGGCTCAACGGTGAGCCGGTGCTTGCCAAAGAAGTCTCTGGTGGAGCGGCGGCGGATCAGGATTTAGTAACACTCCAGCTGAAGACAGGCAGCAACGATTTGCTCGTGAAAATTGTGAACGCTACGGGGCCATCCGGATTCTATTTCAATGTAAAGCCAGCGATCCCTGAGAATATCCAGAAGATCATTGACCTCGCCGCGGACAAGCGCAACGCGAAACAAAAGCAAGAATTGCTGACGTGGTACGGCCCTCGTGATCCGATTTGGACGAAGCTCAATCAGGCTGAACAAGAACTTCTCAAAGTGCAGCCGAAGCCCGATATCACCAAGGTCTACGCCGCCCGAAAAAATGGCACGACTTACAATTTTGGAGAAGACACTCGTAAGGTCTACTTCCTTGCTCGTGGGAACTCAAATTCCAAGCAAGGGCTGGCCCCTCCTGGTTTCTTCCAAGTCCTGACCGATCATGAAGTGCCGAATGATCAGTGGCTCACAACACAATTACCTGATGCCAAACCGGCCACTCAGCCGCCGCGCGTCGGGTTGGCGAATTGGATGACAGATGAAGAACATGGTGCCGGTCATTTGCTAGCACGCGTGATTGTCAATCGACTCTGGCAGCATCACATGGGGCGCGGCATTGTCGCGACTCCCAGTGATTTCGGAAGCCAAGGCGTTGCGCCGACTCACCCGGAATTGCTCGACTACCTTGCTGGTGAATTAATTCGCAACGGCTGGAAGCTCAAGCCGATTCACAAACTCATTATGATGAGTGCGGTCTACCAGCAATCAGGTGAGGACAATTCACGTGCAACTAAGGTCGACCCGGCTAACGATCTCTGGTGGCGGCGCGGGGCAACACGCCTGGAAGCCGAGATCATCCGCGATACATTGTTGGCTGTCAGTGGCACGCTGGACGAGAAGATGTACGGAGCCGGTTCACTCGATCAGGCGACTTCGCGCCGCAGCATTTACTTGACTGTCAAACGAAGCAATTTAATCCCGTTTTTGCAACTTTTTGATGCCCCAGACTCAATTCAAAGCATCGGTCATCGCGATGTCACAACCGTACCTCCGCAGGCGTTGGTGATGATGAACTCGCCGTTGGCTCGACAGTTAGCTGCAAAATTCGCCAAACGCGTGAACAATGTCCCTGGAGAGTCACCGGATCAGCTTGTCAAAAAAGCCTATGGTCTGGCATTGTCTCGACCTCCAACTGATGCAGAGCGAGAGCAGATGGTCGGGTTCATCAACGCCCAGACTGTCTCTTACGGGGATACAGACAAAGCGAAGGAATTAGCAGTCGCCGATTTTTGTCAACTGATCCTTTGCTTGAACGAGTTTGTTTTCGTCGATTAAAAAATATAAATGAGTCTGTAACCAGGATCAGCGATCATGCCGTATCGACCTTCCGAATATCGTTCCCGCCGGGCGTTTCTTAAAAACGCTGGTTTGGGATGTGGAACA
>JAJDEL010000395.1 GCA_029259835.1 Planctomicrobium sp.
AGTTCTCAGTTTGCAGGGAGTACATCTAGAACCGACGTCTCTGCTGGTGCTGTCCGAATGCAAGCAACTTCAAGAGCTTCTGCTGGGTGAGACAGAATTAACAATCGAAGACATTCAACAGTTGGTCAGTGCTCACCCGAAGCTGCATGTCAGCGTTAGTCCAGAGCCGGATCAAGCGATGAGCGCGTTCCATCGATTCCTGGTATCTCGAAAAACGCCTGAAGAATCATCTTCGGAAAAAACAAGTACGTATCTTCCAGGAAAGGCAACACCACCTGCTGATGAAAAACTTGCCACAAAGACCGGGACACCCTCTTTCCAAAAACACGTTCTTCCACTGTTGGGCCGGCTCGGATGCAATGGGCGGACTTGCCATGGTTCGTTTCAAGGTCAAGGTGGTTTCAGCTTGTCAATGTTTGGGTACGACTTCGAAGCGGACCACACCGCGATCACAGGCGGTGATGAACCACGAGTCGATCTTGAAAACCCTGACGAAAGTTTGTTCCTCCATATGCCGACGCATGGGGATGAGCATGGAGGCGGGCAACGCTTTGAAATTGATGGCTGGGAGCACCAACTTTTGCGGCGTTGGATCACGACGGGGGCAAACGGATTAGCAGAAAGCACCGATCCAGAGAAAATTGTCCACTTCGAAGTAACTCCATCTGAAATCACTTTTTCACGTCCTGGTGAAACTATTCAACTGAAGTGTGTCGCAATCTGGGAAGATGGTTCACGCGAAGATGTGACGCAACTCACCCGCTACCAATCGAACGACGACACAACTGCTGAAGTGTCTATTGATGGACTGATCACTTGTAAGTCGCCTGGCGATACGAATGTGATCTCATTCTATGATAACACTGTTTCCTCAATTCCAGTTTTGCTGCCGTTCAGCGATCAGGTCGGCGTCCGATTTCCTCTCGTCGAAACTCCGACTGAAATTGACAAACTCGTCACGACCAAGTTGAAGAAACTCGGGATTGTTCCCTCAGAGTTGTGTGCCGACGAAGAGTTCCTGCGACGGGTCTCGCTCGATTTGATTGGAACGTTGCCGACTCCGGAAGAAATCGAAGCGTTTCTGGCAGACGAATCCGCTGAGAAACGGCAACGCAAGATTGACGAGTTGCTTGAATCGCCTGCATATGCCGACTGGTGGGCGATTCAATTTGCCGATGTGACCGGGAGTAACTCTCAATACCTTGGCTCGACTGATATGAACACCCCCGCGGCCAACCAATGGAACGCGTGGATCAGAAGGCGGGTGCAAGACAACGTTGGCTGGGACCAAATTGCGGCCGGAATTATTCTCGCGCGCAGCCGCCGACCAGGACAAACCTACGCGGAATACGTTGCGCAGCAAAGTCTGTTCTTGCGTCGTCAGGAACCTGAAGACTTCACCGCGCATGACAATCCAATGCACTACTACTGGTTCCGCAGTAACAATCAACTGCCGAAGGATCGAGCACTCTCGTTTGCATATGTGTTTCTGGGAGTCCGATTGCAATGCGCTCAGTGCCACAAGCATCCATTCGATCAGTGGTCAAAACAGGACTTCGAGAAATTCACTCAGTTCTTTACGCGCGTGAAAACCGGAATCGCTCCTGACGCTCGTCAGTCACAGAATCAACTCATGGCGAAGTTGGGAGTTCCGATAAAACTGGATACTGCTGCTCTGCGTCGGCAAATGTACTTACGCGTTTCCGCGGAAGGACTTCCAATTCCCTGGAACGAAGTTTGGATTCAAGAGCCGAGTGATCAACCTCAGATTTCGAAACTCCTCGGTGGAGAAGAACTCGACCTCAATGACTACGATGACCCGCGCGAACCGTTGATGGACTGGCTGGTGAGTCCAGACAATCCCTATTTCGCGAATGCATTCGTCAATCGAATTTGGAGCCACTACTTCGGTGTTGGTATCGTTGAGCCTCCAGACGATTTCAATCTGGCAAACCCGCCGAGTAATAAAGCATTACTCGAATGGCTGAGAACTGAATTCGTTGCGCACGGATATGACATCAAATGGCTGCATCGCACAATCACGAATTCACGAACGTACCAGCTCAGTTGGAAACCGAACGACACAAATAGAAACGACGAACGAAACTTCAGCCACGCCCTGATTCGACGACTCCCTGCCGAAGTCACTATCGATAGCATTCTGCAAGCAACATCGAATAAAGCACGTCTGAAAACCTGGGCCAGCGATACGTCCGGCAGAAAAATCACGCAACATCCCAAATCGATTCAGACACGAGGAATTGACTACTCTTTGCTCGTCTTCGGGAAACCACTGCGTACAACAAATTGTGATTGCGAACGTCAAGTGCAACCGACTTTGTTGCAGTCCCTCTACGTGCGAAACGATCACGAGGTACTCGGCTGGCTCGAACGTAAGGATGGCTGGTTGAGCGAAACGGCTAAGGAACTCGGCGAGTTACTTTCTCCTGAGGCAACAGTCACGTCTGGTTCAAACCCGAAAACATTAACACCGAGCAAGGAAGCTCCCGACCTCGATGGTCTGATTCAAGAAGCCTACCTGAGATCGCTCAGTCGGCATCCGACTGAATCGGAATTGCAGCGCGTTCGGCGTCATTTGCAAGAATCAGAGAATACGATTGAAGGGTTAAGAGACCTCATGTGGGTACTTTTGAACACACAAGAATTTCTGACGAATCATTAGTCAGCGAGTAAGTGAGATGAAAATGAGGCATAATCGTCCCTCGATTTCCCGGCGTGGGGTTATTCAGGCAGGTCTGCTCGGTGCGACCGGATTGATGCTTGATGATTTCTTGCGGCTGGCAGATGCCCAGGCGGAAGAGAAAGCGTCAGAGAAAATAGCGACGGCAGATTCTGTTCTATTTCTAAATTTGGCCGGAGGACCGGCTCATCTCGACACGCTTGATATGAAGGAGAATCTGTCAGAAGAAACTCAGAGTGAATTCAAACCGATTCAATCGAAGTTGCCAGGACTGGCGGTGTGTGAATATCTTCCGAAAATCGCTGCTACCGCCGATCAGTTCACATTGCTGCGCGGGATCAGTCACACAACCGGCGACCACCCGCAAGGTCAGGCATACATCGCGACCGGCAACCGGCCGAACTCGGCGGTCAAATACCCTTCTTACGGTTCGGTCATTATGAATGAGATACCGGGCGATCCAGACTTACCACCCTATGTCGCGATTCCTCAAACAGAATGGTCCGCAGGGTACATGGGTGATGCGTTCGCACCATTCAAAACGAATGCCGTGCCTTCACCAGGAAAGTCATTTTCAGTGCGTGGAATCTCGCTCGCCGAAGGAGTGACGATCGACAAAGTCAATCGCCGCGAGAAGTTGCTGAAGGATCTCGACACGCGATTACGTCAGGTCGATACGAATAGCCAAATGCTCGACGCCCTCGACACATTCGGACAACAGGCCTACAGCATGATCACGTCTGAACGGACACAGAAGGCATTCGATGTCAGCCTGGAACCGGAGAGCTTGCAGAAGTTGTTCGGGAGTGATGAAGTCAGTCAGAGTTTGCTTCTGGCGACCAGACTTATCGAATCAGGCGTAAAATTTGTCACTGTCACGAACGCTGGTTGGGACACTCACACCGACAATTTCGATGGTCACAAACGCTTGCTCCCGCCCTTTGATCATGGCTTTACCGCGGTACTGACTGCGCTCAGAGAGAAGGGGTTACTAGATCGAACCCTGGTCATTGCGATGGGCGAATTTGGTCGAACGCCAAAGATCAACAAAAACGTCGGCAGAGACCACTACCCACGTGCCAACTGGTGCATGATGGCAGGTGGCGGTGTTCGATCTGGGCAATTGATCGGTGCAACGGATGCAAAAGGAGAAGGCCCAACTCCAGAGACAGACCTTCACCCTGATGATCTCGGAGCAACGATCTTTCACGCCCTAGGAATCGATCATCACAAAGAATACCACACGCGAACCGGTCGCCCGGTCAGCCTAATCCCCAATGGGCGCGTCATCACGGAACTCTTCTCTCCAATCGCTTGAGGAAACGGATTGCAAGTGTGGTCTCGGTGGCAAGCTAGTTCGTCTCCGCCCCTGCATCGAGAAGAACTTTTACAACTTCGTCGAC
>JAJDEL010000396.1 GCA_029259835.1 Planctomicrobium sp.
GCATTCAGAGATGTCGCAACATAGAAAGACTGACAGTAGCCTCAGACGGCTGCGCACATCATTTGTCGTTGAACCGTTTTGACCCTACGGGTTTAATATTCGACAGGATCTCCAGCAGTTGAGAAAGCGGGATATACGACACCATCCAGAATTTCGCCTTCCCAAGAAGATGAAAACTTTTCAATGACCTTACCTGTTCTAAAATCCACCACTGCTAAAATCCCTCCACTAAGTCCACCGCCGACAACAATAATTAGCCCCTGTTTTTCATTAGGAATCAGTTCCACTCGACTTGTCTGGGGACCTGATCCCCCTATGTGTAAAGTTGAAAAATCAATCAGGGATGCCCAAAGCAATTTACCACCTGGTACCATGCGGTAAACCGTTACTGGCCGACCCGGAAGACTATAAGTCGCAAAAACACCATGCTCCTGAAAAGTTGTTGCTGCAAGATATGAATTGATGCCATTAAGAAACAGGGCGTTGTCAACAACAAATTCAGCACCATGGATTTGAATGGAGACATTACGGTCAGCCGCGGCAGACACGGAGACACTACTCGGAACCTGCATTATATTCACACCACTTTTACCGGGAAGATTCAAACTGGACACCTCTATCTCCCGACCTACTGATTCCCATGCACTAACCGCCTGATACGCCAACGCTTGCTCCCACCACTCAGGGAGCAAAACGTTTGTCTTTGCTTCGCAATACCCTCGCATTCTAGCCGCGATTATTACGCGATTCTCGAAATATTTTTGTACGCTAATAGCCGTTGCGTGTTTCCGACCTTTCACGAGTTCTATGTCAAGAACTTTGCCCTCGTCGACATATGGTAGGCTTGTGCAGTGAGCCCACATCGAAATCAATGACAACGTCAACGAGTCATTCGTTTTCAGAATCGATATCAATGATTCGTTCGAACCTGTTAAAAATAAATCTTTGGACGCGATTTCCAAATCGTTCCACTTCTTGTCATCATGAACTGTTATACCTCGCTTCAAAAGCATCTCTTGAGGAGGGTTGCGAAAGACCTGTGCATCAGAGACTCGTAAGGGAATTAAGCACAGAGAAATAAATACCACTACGCTCACAGGCTTCATGATGTGCGAATTTGATATCGCCTGAATAGGACGAAAATTATGGATCAAGAGAATATTCATTAACCGTTCCTATAAAGTTTCCGTAGGGCGTGCTCCTTCTTACCTTCCTAAGCTGCGTTCCGATACGTTCTCTCTCTCCCACCGGGTGACTCACCCGATGCTAAATGGGATGAACGAGTTGGTCGCGTCGCCGAGGCTGGCTCTACTTAATCTTACCTTTCATGCGATGCAATTCTTGCAGCGCGGCGAGAGGGGTCATTTCGTCGAGGTTGAGGTCTTTGATTTCGTCTATGACGGGATGCGGTTCAATGTCGAACAGACTCATTTGACGCGAGCTGGTCGCTTGTCGTTGTGGGACGGTTGGCTTGCCGTGGTCGTCCTGATGGTCCGCTTCGAGTGTTTCCAGAATGACTCCGGCGCGTCCGATGACATCTCTGGGGACGCCTGCGAGGCGAGCGACGTGGATTCCATAACTTTTGTCGGCCGCGCCAGGGACAATTTTGTGAAGGAAGATGACGTTTCCGTCTTGCTCGTGAACGGCAACGTTCCAATTGCAGACGTTTTGGAGCGTTTTAGGAAGTTCGGTCAGTTCGTGATAATGTGTTGCGAACAGGGTCCGGCAGTCGGTGTGGTCGTGGAGGTATTCCGTAATCGCCCAGGCAAGTGAAATGCCATCGTAGGTACTTGTTCCGCGTCCGATTTCGTCGAGAATGACGAGACTCTTTTCTGTCGCCGTATTGAGAATGCGAGCGGTCTCGGTCATCTCGACCATGAACGTCGACTGCCCTTTTCCGAGTTCATCACTGGCTCCAACGCGAGCGAAGACACGGTCCGCAATTCCAATTGTTGCCGATGATGCTGGGATGAACGATCCCATTTGAGCGAGAATCGTCAGCAAGGCCGCTTGCCGGATGTAGGTACTTTTTCCGGCCATGTTCGGTCCTGTGATCAAGGCGATGATTTCTTTTGAACTCTCAGAGTCATCGTTTGAGGTTCTGCCGAGAATCACATCGTTCGGAACAAATTCGCCGGAAGGTTGCAGCTTATCGAGAACGGGGTGCCGCCCATCGACAATGTTCAGGCATGGCTCGTCCGTCATGACCGGTCGCGTGTACCGATAGTTCACAGCGATCATCGCCAGATTTGTGAGGACATCAATCTGTGCCAAAATCTCGGCAGTCTCCTGCAACCGTCGGCACTCTTTTGAGACGCGTTCGCGCAAGGCCTGAAATAATTCTGATTCGAGAGCTTTCGATTGGTCTTCCGCCCGCAGGACTTTTTCTTCGTACTCCTTGAGTTCCGGAGTGATGTAACGTTCCTGGTTTTTGAGAGTCTGTTTGCGAATATAATCCTCTGGCACTTTGCTGAGGTGAACCGCGGTCACTTCAAGGTAATAGCCGAAGACTTTATTGAAGCCGATTTTCAGTGACGAAATTCCCGTTCGCTCGATTTCTTGGGCTTGGTATCGAGCGATCCACTCTTTCCCACCACGTGCGAGATCGCGCAGTTCATCGAGTTGTGAGTTGTAGCCCTCGCGAATGATGCCACCATCCGAAGTCAGAATCGGCAGCTCGTCTGCCAGTGAGGTTTCGATATCGGCGCGAACTTCCGGACAGAGGTCGAGTCGCGTTTCGAGCGTCTTCAGCAAATCGCTAGATCGACCAGCCAGCTTCGCTTTCAGTTTCGGCAAAAGAGCGAGCGTACGTCCCAAAGCTCCTAAGTCACGCGGTGAGACTCGCAACGTTGCGACACGCGCCGCCAAGCGTTGCAAGTCGTAGGCTTCCTTGAGTTGATCCCGCAACTCACGGCACAATTTACTCTCTTGAGTCAATTCCTCGACGGTACTCAGGCGCCTTTCGATGGCTGCGCGGTCAGTCAAAGGATTCGAAAGCCAGTCCATCAATAGTCGCGCACCCATCGGTGTTGCGGTTTCATCGAGAATGCTGATGAGAGAACCTTCGCGATTGCCTTCCCTTTGAGTGCGAGTCAGTTCCAGGCTGCGGCGGGTTGTTTCATCGATGAGCAGATTCGTTCCACGCCGATACGGTTCGAGCTTTGCGATATGCCCTAGCGATGATTTCTGGGTCTCCTGAGCATATTCAAGCAGCGCCCCAGCGGCAGTGATCCCGGCTGAGTCTTCTTCGCTGAGGTCGAAACCATCGAGCGTTTTGGTTTCAAAATGTTTCAGCAGAATTTCTCGGCACTGCGTCGCAGCAAACGACCAAGGTGGTCGCTGAGTGACAATCATGCCATCTTGTTCTGATAATTGTTGAAAGATTGGTTGATCTTTCGCACTCTCCGGCAACAGGCATTCGGCAGGATGAACGCGGGCGAGTTCATCGAGGAACGTGGACGAACCTCCTAACTGCGACGGAAGCTGGTCCGTTTCTTGAGGGAGTTCCAGGCATTGGAATCGTCCGGTTGAAATCTCCAACCAAGCCAGTCCAATGGAATCTTTCGTCGGACAGACGGCGGCGAGGAAGTTGCTTTCTTTAGGATTCAGCAGGGCATCATCTGTGAGAGTTCCAGGCGTGATGATTTGCGTTACTTCCCGGCGGACCATTCCTTTCGCAGTTTTGGGGTCTTCGACTTGGTCGCAGATCGAAACCTTGTGTCCTGCTGCGATCAGCTTTTGCAGATACCCTTCCAGAGAGTGATACGGAAAGCCTGCCATCGGAACTGGATTCGCCGAATTTTTATCGCGGCTGGTCAGTGTGAGTCCGAGCACCTTGGACGCGACTTCGGCATCGTCGTGAAAGAGTTCGTAGAAATCCCCCATCCGAAACAACAGGACCGTGCCAGGTGTTTCCGCCTTCACCTCCATGTACCGCTGCATCATGGGGGTCAATTTTGCCTCTTTCTTTTTTGCCATATGTGTATCCCAGAGGGATTTTGTGAGGGTCGGAGGAAAATTTGATAGTGAGTGGTGATTCGCGGGAATGGAATGATTTCAAACTGTGTCGAGCCAAGTTTCCTACCCACTTGCTAAGCGACTCTTCTCTGCTTGAACAAGACCGACGACGTGCGATGCTGCATCGGCGAGTGGGATTCGTTCTGCGTCGCCTCCGGTGCGCCATTTCACTTCGGCGATTCCATCTTTGAGACCTTTGCCTCCGACGACGATTCGCAGTGGAATGCCGACGAGGTCGGCATCCTTGAATTTAAATCCGGGCCGGGCCTCTCGATCATCCATCAAGACTTCAACGCCAGCGTTGGTGAGCTCATTGTAAATGCGGTTTGCTTCCTGCATGACAACTTCGTCTTTGACATTCAGCGGAATTAATTCTACTTCATATGGAGCAATCGACATCGGCCAGATGAGGCCGTTTTCATCGTGGCATGTTTCTGCAAGGCCAGCGATGATGCGGTTCACGCCGATGCCGTAGCAACCCATGACGAGCGGATGCCGTTTTTCTTTTTCATCAAGAAACTCGGCACCAAGCGAAACGCTGTACTTCGTCCCCAACTTGAAAACGTGACCGACTTCAATGCCATGGACGAATTCCATCTTCTCTTCGCAGCGCGGACAAGGATCCCCATCGACGGCATTGCGGAGATCGAATGTCTGCTCGACAGCAAAGTCTCGGCCTGGGTTCACGCCTGTGAGGTGTTGGTCGAGAGTATTCGCACCTGCGATCGCATCAACGAGTGCAGCAACATCGTGATCGACAACGTACTTGCAGTTCAAGGATGTAGGACCAGCGAAGCCAACCGGAGCGCCGGTCACTTCTTTGATTGTTTCTTCATCGGCGAATTCCAGAGTTTCTACTTCTAAAGCGCGACGCAGCTTTCCTTCGTTCGCTTCATGGTCGCCTCGCAGCAGAACTCCGACTGGTTTGTCATCCGCCAGATAGATCAACGTTTTGATCATTTGGCTTGTCTCGACTTTCAGGAACTCTGCAACAGCATCCATGGTCCCCATGCCAGGGGTGTCGACGGTTTTGAGTTCGGTAGAAGAACCTGCATCGGCCAGTTCTGGTTGCTGTCTTCCAGTATCGGCACGTTCAAGGTTCGCGGCGTATCCACACGATGCACAGCGAACGATGCTGTCTTCACCATTTTCGGCAGGGATCATAAATTCATGAGACGCATCGCCACCGATCGCACCACTTTCCGCTTCAACCGGAATGTATTCCAGGCCGCAACGTGAATAGATACGACAATAGGCATCGTACATTTTCGTGTAAGCGTCATCGAGTTGTTCAAGCGATGTCCCGAAACTGTAGGCATCTTTCATCAGGAATTCGCTAGTACGCAGAACCCCGAAGCGAGGCCGTTCTTCATTTCGGAATTTCGTCTGAATTTGATAGACCGTAATTGGCAACTGTCGGTAGCTGTTCACCAGTTTCGACATTAAGTCGGTGACCACTTCTTCGTGAGTCGGTCCGAGGGCCATATGGACTTCGTGGTCTTTGCGGCGAATCGGAAAGTTAATCAGCACGTTTCCGAACGCCTCTTTGCGACCGGTGCGCTCGAAGAGTTCGATGGGTTGCAGTGCTGGCATGAAGATTTCGACGGCGCCGGCTTTGTCCATTTCCTGTCGGACAATCTCGGCGGCTTTTCGAATCGCTCTGTACCCAAGTGGTAAGTAGGTGTAAGCGCCTGCCATTAATTGGCGGATCAGCCCAGCCCTGAGCATGAGTTGATGGCTTGGAATTTCCGCATCTGAAGGGACTTCCTTCATCGTGGGAATCAATGTCTGGGACCAGCGCACAAATCACTCCTTCAGCAACTCACGGTTTGTTTTGAATACGTAGCAATTGTGCTACTGGCGGCATCATCACGACATTTGAAGACGCTGTCGAGTCTATACCTGCGTAGCACAGACATTCTTGTCTGTGCAAAGGTTCATTGTCGCTCGGCAGTTGGTCGTGAAATCGAAAAGGACCCGCTAATCGTTCTGCGTTTTATACCGCGTACTCGCCTGATGCAGAAACTTCTTCTCTGCGGGGGTGAGCGAGTCGATGCCATCAGTATTGATTTTCTCCAGCAGAGCATCAACTTGCTGTGCCGTTTCCGCCTGAAGTTCGGCCTCTTTGAGGCGTCGTTTCTCTTCGCGGCGTTGTTTCCAGCGCTCGACCATGCCTGGCTGTGGTTCTCGTTCTTCAGCGAAAAGACCATATTCATCATCGCCCCCAGGTCCGTATTCAAAGCCACCACCGTACTGTTGTGCAACAATAGCTGTCATATGAGCTTGCAAGCCCAAGACCATGAGCACCAAGCCAATTGTGACAACATCGGTTGACTTCATCACGACGCCAGTGATTGCCACAATTAGGCAGACTACGATGCCGAGATAAAGAGTTCCAATCTTGGCGGTCGCTTGGTCCCAGCGAAGTTTGGCGACGGAGAATGCGATTTGACTTCCATCGAGTGGATGAATCGGCAGCAGGTTGAAAACGAACAGCTTGAAGTTCAATGCAAACGTCAGGACAAAGATGCTGGTCACAAAGGTTGCCGGATTTGAAAGCGAAAAATCCAGTGGAGGAAGCATGACTGGATGCAGCGAATCCCAGAGGACATCAGCAGAAATCACAGCAGGCAAACAGACCAGACATAAAGCCAGATTCGAAAGTGGTCCGGCTGCGGTTGTCCAGATTTCTGATCGAAACGTCCCGGCAGGGGAGACGAACGCCAACCCACCAAAGGGCCACATGAGAATTTCATCGCCGTGCCCGCCTGTCCGCCTTGCGCCGAAAACGTGGGCGAATTCGTGAATCAAGATACTCGTAAAGAGCAGTAACGAGGCCCACAATCCAATCACTATCGGCAGCCGCACGCACAGCAGAAATACCAAAGCCAGGAACCAGACGCTCACTTTCACTGTGACGTCAAAGTAACGTCCCAGCGAAATTCCCAGGATCAGTGGTGACTGGCGGATATCCATAACGGGGTGATCAATTGAAAGAATTGCGGAAAAAACGAGAACCCTTCAAGAAAATCGTATCACCGAAAGAGGGTGTAGGCAATTCGCATCTTTCACAATCATGTCCCGATTCGCATGTTTTACGGGGAAACAAGCGTTCGCAAGTGTTCAATCTATGGCAGACGAACTGCTGAATCTTTGGAAATTGGAGAAAGAAAACCGCTGTATTAGCCGCAAGCGATTTTTATTGAAAGATTGCCTGAGTCGCTGAGTCAACCTGCCGTGTAGATTGCAGGTCAGACACATTTTGGTACCATCTCGTGACATTGATTCGATAATGTGTCAAATCAAAATTTTCCGTATTTTCATCGACGTCATTTCCAATCCAGAAAACTGTGTAGGGAACCGATTTCGTTTCGGAAGCCATTCCATTTCAAATAGTTGTGTTCAATCGAACTGTCGCCAACTTTTTATTCATATCATTCATTTATTCCGGCGTCCCGTTCATTGAAGCGAGGAAGATTCTCCTCATTTCAACCTGATTACTGTTGTTGAACTGGTGTTTTATGCGGTGCAGTTTCGCTTCGCTTGCTCTTCTGATTTTTATGATGAAGTTCGTGATCTGGTGACAGTCTCAACTTGGTCTGCAAAGTCAATCCGAAGTGCTTTCAGGAGATTTACTGAGATTCACGAACAACACTTCAATGAGTTTGAAATTTGTTGAGTGTTGTGATCGTCACTTTCAGCGGTCACTCTGATTAGAAGAGAACGGCCCACCTCAAAGTTGTCCATCCCAGGGTGGGCTTCGATTTGCGTTGGGGGAAGCACCTCTCAGGACATCAACAACAGATAACACTTCTTTACGAATCGATGGCCTTCTGCATGATTCGGTTGACGCAGATCTAAATTGTACTGCCGCAAGTTGCACAAGATGTATACAGGCGCAGCGCAAATTGAATTCTGGGCTGAGAAATGCGTATCCACAAAAGGATGCAGCCATGAACGAGTATGTTGCTGCTGGGCTTGGGCTTGCAATCGGAGTTGCAATCGGCTTTTTTCTCGACCGACTTCGTATGGGAAGCGCGTACCGAAATCGCGATGACCTTCTCAAAGATGCCGAGCGCGAGGCAGAAAACCTGGGCCGGACTCGCGAGATCGAAGCCAAGGAAAAATTCCTGAAACGTCGCGAAGAGCTCGATAAAGAGCTTGATCAGCATCGAGATAAAGTTCGAGACCAGGAACGCGAACTCGACAAAAAAGAACACACACTCACTGATCAGGAAGACAGTCTGAAGAAGCGCGAGAAGATGGTCGAGAAGATGCAGATGCGCGTCACTGACCGCACAAAGTTTATCGAAAAGCGTGAATACGAACTCGAGAAGATTATCGAGGACGAACAGGAAAAACTCTACACCATCAGCGGTCTGAGCAAGGAAGAAGCGTCGGAGCGCCTGTTGACTCGGCTCGATAAACAGCTGAAGAGCGAAACTGGAAGCCTGATTCTCAAGCAACAGCAGCAACTGAAAAGGGATTCCGAAAAACAGGCTCGCGAAATTATCGGCATGGCGATTCAGAGGTATGCTTCCGACCATACTTCAGAAACGACCGTTTCTATGATCGATATTCCTAACGATGAAATGAAAGGACGTATCATCGGTCGGGAAGGTCGCAACATTCGAGCATTCGAAAAGGAAACTGGCGTTGATGTTATCGTCGACGATACACCGAATGTCGTCGTCGTTTCTGCGTTCGACACAGTTCGCCGAGAGATCGCAAAATTATCTCTCTTGAAGTTGATTCAGGATGGTCGCATTCATCCCGCTCGCATTGAAGAAGTCGTCAATGAAACCAAGAAGGAGATGGATGAACGCATCATGGATCTCGGACACAGAGCCGCCGACGAGGCAGGCGTCCCGAACCTCCACGAGAAACTCATCTACCTGATGGGTCGCTTGAACTTCCGTGTCAGTTACAGCCAGAACGTGCTTCGCCATTCAATTGAAGTTGCCCACTTGACCGGAATGATGGCCGAGCAATTGGGACTTGATGCAGATCTTGCCCGCCGTTGTGGTTTCTGTCACGACATCGGCAAAGCTGCCGATCACGACATGGAAGGTGGTCACCCTGCCATCGGTGCGGAACTCCTCAAACGCTACGGTGAAGGTGAAGAAGTCGTCCACGCAGCGGCCGGGCACCACGATGATATTCGTCCAGAGTATCTCAACACAGTCCTCACCGCTGCTGCCGATGCCTGTTCTGCTTCACGTCCTGGTTCGCGCCGCGAGACTTTGGAGAAGTACATCAAACGCCTCGAAGAACTCGAAGCGATTGCTTACGGTTTCCCTGGCGTGAACGAAGTGTACGCGATTCAGGCAGGCCGTGAAGTTCGCGTGATGGTCGATCCGAAGAAGATTCAGGATCGAGAAGCCGCCAAATTGGCTCGCGATATCGCCAAAACGGTGGAAGACAACATGACTTATCCCGGCGAGGTGAAAGTCGTCGTCATGCGAGAAATCCGCACTATCGGCGTTGCACGCTGATCAGTGTTGATCCCCCGTTGTTACTAACTCGTTTGATTTATTCATCTGGCGAAGAGTGTCTCATCCACTCTTCGCCTTTTTTGTTTTGAGCACCGATTCTTTGCGTATCTGGAATTGTGATTCTCGCTGGAATACGGAGAAAAGACCGACCGGCGATCATCAGCTTGCGTCGACGTGAAAGACTGATCCTTTCGGAAAAGACATCATAGTTCCGTGATTCAATTTTTTTGAGCAGCAAGCTGTACGCCTGCAAGAACCCGCTCAACATGATTCGTCCATCGGCAGAGACACAATCCAGAAGCGGCATCGCGTTGCGGTAGTACCCCCACGCTTTCGCAACTTGGTCCTGCATCAGAGATCGGAACGAATTAGTCATTGTCGCGGTGAGTATATCGCTTCGGGTCAGTCCAAAACGTACCAAGTCTTCCGTCGGAAGATAGACCCGCTCGCGCTGTGCGTCTTCGGCGATGTCTCGCAAGATGTTGGTCAATTGAAACGCCGTTCCGCAATCGATTGCGCGTTGCTCCACGCCCGGTGAATTTTCATTGTACCCCCAAATTTTCAAACAACACAAACCGACAACTCCAGCGACTTGGTAGCAGTAGCCGTTGAGTTCTTCAAAAGTTTGGAACTCACGCGGAGTCAGGTCGGACTCCACTCCATCGATCACTTCTAGCAAATATGATTCAGGGATCTCTTTACGCCGAGCGACATCGACCATGGCTTGCAGAATGAGATCTCCGGACGTTCCATCGCGAGTTGCCTGTCGCAGGCTTTCTTTCCATCGGGCGTGGTTCACGCGGCGCTGATCGAGCGAGAGATTTTCGTCGTCGCCAATATCGTCCGTAACACGCATGAAGGCGTACAGCACACACATTTCACGAAACATCGCTCGTGGCAAAGAATAGAAAGCAAAAAAGAAATTGCTTCCGCTGCCGCGAGCCAGCGTTTCGCAATGCTGGTACGCGGCAATCAGTTGCGAATCAGGAACTGAGGACGATGAGGCCAAACTACTCAGCCTTCGAAATCATGTCGTGCTTTGCGAGAAATTGATCCATTGCAGCGACGGTATCGCGATAATTCGAACCATCGCCTTTGCCTTTGTTGAAGAAGCCGTGGGCTTCCCCCTCGTAGAGTTTTAAAACACTCTCGCTCCCGACAGCTTCCATTTTTCTTTTGAATTCATGACCGGTTTCAACAGGGATGAGCTTGTCTTTCGTTCCGAGAAACACAATCGCTGGTGGCATCCCTTTGCGGATGTTGTGCATCGGGGAAATTTCCTGGTACCGATCTTTGACGCGGGAATATCCGTATCCATCTGGTCCGTTGTCGTAAACTGGATTGAAGAGGACAAGGGCTCTTGGCACGCAACTGACATCGGCAGGATCACCTTTGGCATTCAATCCAGGCACTGTTGCGACCGCTGCCGCAACATGACCGCCTGCCGAACCGCCCCCAGCGGCAATTCGTTGCGGGTCGATGCCAAGTTCTTGAGCGTGGCTGCGAACCCAGCGGAGTGCGGATTTCCCATCTTCAACGCAGTCAAAAGGCGTTGTCTTGTTTCGCGATTTCACTCGATACTCTGCCGATATCGCAACCATTCCCAAATCAGCAAGGTGTTGGCAGTGCGGATAGAACTGCGAAGGCGACCCGCCGTTCCAGCCGCCTCCAAAGAAGAAAACAATCGCCGGTCGGTCTTTGCCGCCGGAGTCCTCCTCGAAAACATGAAGCTGTAACTCAACATCACCAATCGTCTTGTACGTCACCTTTTTGTCTGGTGTCGATCGTTTGTCCTGTGCGAACGAGAATCCAGTGAGCATGCAAAACGCCGTTAACACAAGTAAGTATCGAGACATGAACTGATTTCCAAGGAAAAGGAAGGGTGTACCAGTTCGGTGATCATAATCACGCTGGGAATCGTTCGAAAGGCAACCGGTTGTCATCACCTCGTTACCAAGGTCTCCTTGGGAACGCAAACCTTCGAGAGCTTCCGCTTTGCACCAGCGATATTGGTTCCAGTTCATTCAAAGCAAAACGAACTGGTCGACACAAACCGTTCGCTGAATTTAACTCTTTTACCGAACGCACAGCGGGTCGCACACGATGAAGCGTGCGGCTAAACTGTGAACTCGGTTGTTGAGCATGTACCGTCTGTTCATCTGAGTAATCGTTACTTAAATAATATTTATTGTTTGTCACAGTTTTCGTTACGTCATGGTCATTACGTTAATTGGTTATCGTGGAACCGGAAAAAGTACGGTCGGAGTGCAACTTGCGGCTCGACTGGACTGGGACTTCGTGGACACTGATCAGGAAATCGAACACACCGCCGGGAAGTCCATCGCCGAGATTTTTGCAAAAGATGGAGAATCCCGTTTCCGTGATCTGGAACGAAATGAACTCCAGCGGCAACTCGCTCGCGAGAACGTTATCATTTCCGCCGGTGGTGGGGCGATTCTGGATGACCAATCGCGCCAACGCATGTCTGCTGCTGGGCCGGTTGTCTGGCTTCAAGCTTCTGTGGAAACCATCGTCAAGAGACTTCAAAGCGATGCCTCGACCGCAAGCAGCAGGCCTTCACTCACAGACGGCGGGATCTTCGATGAAGTTTCGGATGTCTTACTGCAACGTGAACCACTCTATGCTGAAGCGGCCTCGCTGATGATTTCGACGAATCACCGCGACATCGATTCCATTGTTGATGAGATCATCACTCAACTTCCAGCAGATGGAGTTCAGTGCTGATGAGGCTAATGATGGATCTCCCGATCTGGATTCTCTCTCCGTTCGTCTTCATCATCGGTGCGGTGATTGGCAGCTTTCTGAATGTGTGTGTCTACCGCATCCCGCAGTACAATCGACTTTGGGGGCAGTTGCGATCACTGAATGAAAAACCGTCTCATTGCCCACGTTGTCAGAAGCATATTCTATGGTATGACAACATCCCGATCTTTGGCTGGCTCAAGCTGCGCGGGCGTTGTCGCAGTTGCCGCATGTGGATTTCTGCTCGTTACCCGATCGTTGAGTTTCTCAATGGCAGCTTGCTTCTTCTTCTCTTCTGGTTTGAAGTCCCGATGGGATTGCATGTCGGTCTCGCAGAAAGTTCGATCTATTCACAACTCGGCCCGCAGGCTTTTCCTGGTCTTGGATCGTACTCACCGGAAACATTCGTCTGGCTCCGCTTTGCTTTTCATGCTGTGTTGGTCGAAGCATTACTTGTTGCGTCGCTGATCGATTGGGATTTGCGCATCATTCCAGAAGCAACAACGACGCCAGCGACGTACTTTGCTGTGATTGCGCTGGCCTGTGTGCCGGTTCTGGGCATTGTTCCTGTCTGGTTTCAACAGCAGGGTCTTTTGAACACCTTTGGTATCGTCACGCCGCTGTGGATGCACCCATTTATGGATGGCCCGGCAGTACCAGTATGGATTTCTGCACATCCGTACTTGCATGGCCTTTCTGTGAGCCTCGTTGGAATGCTGGTCGGCGGTGGCATTGTCTGGCTTGTTAGACGAGCTGGATTTCTGTTTCTACGCGAAGAAGCAATGGGCGATGGCGACATCTATCTCATGGCGATGGTCGGAGCGTTCCTCGGTTGGCAACCGACACTCATTGCTTTCTTCATCGCACCAATTTGTGCGCTGACTGCTGTCGTTTTGTCTCTACCGTTTTCCCGCAACCGAATGATTCCCTACGGTCCTTATTTGAGTCTCGGGACGTTTCTGGTCATTTTGTTTTGGCAGCCACTCGAGAGCCGCATCGGTCGATTTTTCGAACTGGGTGTGCTGCTTGTTCCCATCGCTCTGATGATGTCCGGCTTGTTTGCCGTGTCGCTGGGGGGAGTTTATCTCGTCAAACGCTCACTCGGATTACTCCCGCAACCTTTGCCAGAAGGTGAATGGGGAGCGGCACATCAAAACTTGTTCTTCGCCGGCGAAACAGTCGACCGACATACGTGTCAGTGGAAAACCAGCGACTGGGAAGGCTGCGCCGCTGGTCGAGGAACCGTCCACGAAGAACGCTGGCGCGGCGGCACGTTTTCAGGTTCGTCAATCCGACCGCAACGACCTTGGGGTTCGAATTGAGGAAACAGCCTTCTGTAATCGAGCCAGACGATTCAATAATTCACGACGAAGTCGGTAAGATTATATTGAAGAGTCCCACCTTATATACCTGCCTGCCTTCCGGACGAATTAATGAAACGACTTCCTTTCAGTTCCACAACAATTCTTGCGAATTGCTGTTCCCTCTTCTTTTCGCATTTACTTAATGCACAAGAGCCAAAAAGACGCGAGATCGTTTCAAAAAAGATCTTGCTGGGAACGAAGACGTCGAACGGGTTATCAAATCGTTTCAGGGAAGAGGCGTGACTGGGGACGATAGTGACCCGACTCCTGCGGAAGTCGCGGTCGGACCCTTTCAGCTTTCTGATGGTTTGAAAATCGAACTCGTTGCCGTCAATCCAAAGGTCACGCAGCCGCTATTCATGCACTTTGACGACCCTGCCTAGTTGTGGGGCATTCAGTATTTTTTGATGAGGATGGAAATACCGGCCCGAATTTAACTGGCTACGAACGGGCCAATCTGGACTTCAGGATTCTGGCGATGGTCGATCTTTCGGCCGTAATTCGTGAAGAGTTTACACAGTTTCAGTTGCTCACTACGGATGGTCGCGTTCTTGCCGGACTCCTCGAAGAGCAAATGCCGACCCTTGCCACAATTCGTGGGGTCAACAATCAGTTGACAGTTGTCTCCCGCGATGACGTCGAAATTTTGAAAGCAACGAAAACTTCAATCGTGCCGGATGGTGTCACCCAAAAATTAACTACGGCAGAAATTCTGAATTTTTTTCTCGTTCCTTACAATGCCTACACCTGTTGCAGCTTCTCAAAAGTAGCCAAGTTCAACGGTTATGCATCAGCTTTTATTGATGCTGAATTGCGCAAAAGAGGCCGGAAACTTGAAAATCGGTTGGAATTCTCGGAAGTTCGTGGTAGTTTCAACGAATCAAAATGAGGTACCACCCTTGGTTGGGGAACGAATGGTGGTGCGTCGTGACGACTGGCGGCACTCATCGCCAACGTCAATGTGTGGTTCTGGAGTGAATCGTGAGTGGGAGTTGCAATGAAAGAATTGCAGTCTCTGTTCACATTCCCTCACAAGAAATTTTAGTTCGTGGTCCAGGACGGAAGTGGGAAAAAGAATCCAACCTGGATGGCTTAGATTGTTAGTTTTGAAGGCCACTCTGCGCTGGAACGGAAACGTTCTCAGTGTGCCGAGATGTCCGGTTCATCGTCGTCGATAAAGGCAACTGTCCTATGGACATGTTCTTGCCCAGCTATAATCTCAATCAACCAACGTGGTTCTATCTGTCGTTTCTGTTGATTGTCGCGGTCTATTTCCGATTCATGCGAACCTTTTCGCTGAGGAATTTGGATCTTGGCTTGCTGCTGTCCGCTTCGCCCGGTTTGTTATTTGTTGCTTCGGAGGTTGAGAAAACACAGACGGTCGGTCATGCGTGGCTGTTCGTCATTGCTTGTGTGTTCCTCGTGCGCATGTTCCTCGACCCCGTACTGAGACGACGACCGTACCTTGGACAAAATCTCAACACACATGGAATGGGCTTTTTGTGTTTTTCTGTTTTTCTGTTTTTAATGACTCAGGCAATTACATCCTCTCTCCCGGATGAGACTCGAAATACTGTTGAAGGAGCTGATAAGCTCCTTGCGAGAACAGCTATCGACCCAGGGGAGGTCAGCGATGAATCGTTTGGAGAAGCAGGACCCGCAGGAACTCTTGTCGCCGCGACGGTCAAGCTTGTTTTTGAAGTTGAAGACCTTGCTGCAAGTATTTTAGCAATCCTGGCACATGCAGCGGTCGTAAGCGGGCTGTGGTTTGTTG
Source organism: Planctomicrobium sp. (assembly GCA_029259835.1). GTDB lineage: Bacteria > Planctomycetota > Planctomycetia > Planctomycetales > Planctomycetaceae > Thalassoglobus. Next base: position 15,414 of record JAJDEL010000396.1, read on the forward strand.
GTCGGAATCTTTTTGGGGACAAAAGCATTGGTCTCGCAATGGCGACTTTGTATTTGATACTTCCGTGTACGGCTTACAACGTTGGTGAATTCAATCACGTCCTCCCGGCAGCACTGGTGACCTGGGCATTTGTCGCCTTCAGGAAGCCAGTGGTCTCAGGAGTGTTGCTGGGACTTGCCAGTGGGACGCTTTTGTTTCCGGTCTTCTTGCTTCCAATTTGGACGGCCTTCTACGGTCGCAAACGGGCGGGGAGATTTTTATTGGCGCTGTTAGGAGTTGCCACAGTTCTCCTTGCGAGTCTTGCGTTAACCTCAAGCGATTCCGACTCGTTTTTTCAAAGAGTGATCGGAACGATCAATGTTCCGCTCGCTGCGTTATCGAAGCAGGAATTTTCGCCTGGCTTCTGGAAAGAAGCGGACTACGTTTCGCCTTATCGCTGGCCGGTGATGGCGGCCTACTTCATCATGGTAATTTTCATGACAATCTGGCCTCGCCGCCGGAATGTTGAGGTTTTGCTCGCTCAATCGGCAACGGCAATTATCGGCACTCAACTCTGGTACACGCAGAAAGGTGGCGTTTATCTGCTTTGGTATGTCCCGCTGCTGCTGATGGTCATCTTCCGCCCGAAGTTGACACATCTGAAATTCATCGAAGAGCTTGAAGAAAGCAACGTTTCGAAATCAAATGCCAACAGCGCAGCGAAGAAAACATCTTCGACATCAACAAACGGCAAGAACTTGCAGTTGTTTCGATAGCGCATCGCTTTAGCCGTACACTTCAAGTGTGCGGCAAAAGCGATTTATATCATACTCCTACTCTTATTCATAATCTTCATCCTTTCAACGCCACCGTGGTACGCCGACTTCGTCGATTGTGCGGGAACCTGCGAGAGAGATTGAGAGTAGGAGTATGAATAGGATTAAGGGTGAGAAGGCTCTTAGTCTCAACTCGCTTCACGCAATCGTAGTGACGGTGTCTCGATCGTGACGACCGTATTCGGTGGAACGCTTTTCGTCATCCAGACACTAGCACCAATCACCGAATTTTCACCAAGAACTGTTTCGCCACCGAGGATTGTGGCGTTGGCGTATATCACGACGCCATCTTCAATCGTGGGGTGCCGTTTCGCACCGCGTACAATGTTGCCATCGCTGTCTTTCGGAAAGCTGACGGCACCGAGCGTAACACCTTGGTAGATCTTCACACCCGTTCCAATCTGGCAGGTCTCACCAATGACGACACCAGTACCGTGATCAATGAAAAATGACGGACCGATCGTCGCGCCTGGGTGGATATCTATCCCAGTTTGATTGTGTGACCATTCAGACATGATGCGCGGAATCAACGGGATCTCCTGTCGATACAGCTGATGTGCAATGCGATGCACAGTCACGGCTTCCAGGCCTGGGTAGCAGAAAATAATTTCATCCAGTCCGCTCGCGGCAGGGTCTCCTTCGTAAGCAGCAGCCACATCGGTTGCAAGAAGATGACGCATCGAAGGAATTGAGTCCAGAAATTGAATTGCCGATTGCTGACCGCGCGATTCAAAATCCATGAGTTGCCGTTTATCGCAATCCATTCCGTACTTCAGGTCGTATTCATAACGCAAGGCGCGCGCGAATTGCTGCGTCAGTTTATCGTGTAGACCGTCGATCAATTCACCGACGAAGTAGGTCACGTTCCCCATGTGGAGATTTTGTCGTCGTCGATACCCTGGATAGAGAATTTCTTTCAGGTCATCGATAATTTCGACGACGACTGACGTACTTGGGAGGGGGCAATGCCCCAGATGATTGATGTTCCCGATGTCGTGATAGCTGTCGACGATGCGGTCAGTGAGTGAGTTGAGTTGTTCTTTCAAACGAAAATCGGCTGCCATGATTGAGTCCTACAGTCTGCAAGAAAAGCGATGCACTTCATCCGACGCCAACGAACAATCAGGCGCGGAGACCAAACAGTATCCCGGCCTCACGCCGGTCAGAGACAGCAGCAACCGACCATCAATGGTTGAGTGTTGCGGTGAGATGCGAGAATTTCTGTGTAAGGTGTCATTCGTTCGAATTTCATCTCGACGTCTTCATGGGTGCGGGCATCGTTTTGGAATTGTATGACCACGAGAATCAGACAATCAAGTACCTCTTTCGTAACCGCTACAGATTGCAGTAGAAAATGTCTCTTCGGCAAAGCTGTCTTTGATGGATCGGCGTGATGATCTTCAAAGGTTGGTCGATTCTTACGACCGGCAGAATTTGCACGACCGTGGCAATAACGAAATCGATACTGATTCACTGGCTTCTCTATTTTCCGGACACGCATTCACGATTGAGGTTCGTGAACAGGTCGACAGGCTCCGATTTCACAGAGTGAAGAGATCATTTTCGTTCAAACTGTCTAGCTTATTTTTTCTTCTCCTCTGATTTGATCTCTGATTGTTTCATGACATCTCACTCTTCCAATCAGATTGATTACTGGACCACCGCCCGCGAACCGTGGCCTTCACTGCTTTTCATTCTCCCATTTCTCCTGGTCTACGAAATCGGTGCTATTGCCCATTCGCATTTGCCTGCGAGCCGGAATGGGGCGGATTTGTGGATTCGTCATTTCGGAATGGAGACCGGATTTGGAGTGGAGTGGGTGTTCCCACTACTTGCCCCGATCTTATTGCTGATCTGGCAGTTCGTCGGTCGCCGTCCCTGGAAATGGAACTTTGAAACGCTCTCCGGAATGTTTGCTGAAAGCTTGATGTTCGCGATGTTGCTCGTGGTGATTGGTCAAGTCACCGCCCTGGCGTTCCCGATGCAACTTCCACCACAATTATTCACCGGCAATGTTCCACGAGCTGTCTCTTTTCTGGGAGCAGGAATCTATGAGGAGATGCTCTTCCGCCTCGCGCTGCTGCCCACAATTTTCGCACTACTGCGCCTGATGCTAGTCCCCAGTCGATTCGCAATTGCTGGTTCAGTGCTCCTGTCTAGCTGGCTCTTCGCCACGGCTCACTACGTTGGGTCTCCGGCTCTGTTTGCTCCGCATGAACTCTCACAAGCGATGCAAACGGTCCTCGACACCCCTGATCTTTGGTTCAGCTACTCGTTCCGTTTTCTCGCAGGTGTCCTCTTCTCGGTTCTCTTCTGGGTTCGCGGTTTCGGAATCGCCGTCGGCTGCCACATTCTTTACGACCTCTTCGTTGGAGTTGTCCTTTCAGGAGTTGGCTAAGAAGGTCTTCAAACAGTAAGATTCAGGCATCGACTTCACTCAGTTATCATCAGTGAAAGATGCCCATGCCCTCTCGAATAAAAACGACATCATCTGAACTCACGCTTGACCTGTCACGGCGACAGACGATGACTCAGATAGCGGCGATTGCCACAATCAGCCCGCTGGCGTTTTGGTCGCAGGCTTCCGTGGCTCAAGCGCAAAAAGAATATACGCAACTGAATCGCTATCCCCGAATGGTTCAGGAATACTTCGTGCGGCAGGTTCGCGCGGCTGGTCAAGTGAGTCGGCAGCGGATTGAGAACCTCAAGACGAAAGAAGATGCCGTCCAGCATGTCAAGAAGACGCAAGAGAGAATTCAACTCTCGTTCGGTGAAGAACCGGAACGGACCGCGCTCAAACCAAAAGTGACAGGCGTTGTCGAGCGCGATGAATACCGGATCGAAAACGTCATCTTCGAAAGCCGACCTGGCTTTCCGGTGACTGCGAATGTTTACATTCCAAAGAATGCGAACGGTCCGTTTCCTGCGGTCGTCGGAACGTGTGGTCACTCTTCAAATGGGAAAGCGTCAGGAGCTTATCAATCCTTCGCTCAGGGACTCGCGAAGCTGGGATACATCTGTCTGATCTATGATCCGATTGGACAAGGCGAGCGGCTGCAATATCCGAATGAAGAATTGAAATCCGAAATCGGTGTCGGTGTCAAGGAGCATCTTCATGCCGGAAATCAGCAATTTTTGGTTGGCGAGAATCTCAGCATGTGGCGGGCGTGGGATGGCATTCGCGCTCTCGATTATTTACTTACGCGGGACGACGTCGACGAAACTCGCGTCGGTGTGACCGGAAACTCCGGTGGCGGAACAATGACGACCTGGCTCTGCGGAGTTGAGCAGCGCTGGTCGATGGGAGCTCCGAGTTGCTTCGTCACAACGTTTCGCAGAAACATGGAAAACGAACTCCCAGCAGATACCGAACAATGCCCACCACAGGTCTTGGCACACGGACTCGACCACTGCGATTTCCTTGCGGCGATGGCACCGAAACCGGTGATCATCCTGGCGAAGGAACGAGACTTTTTCGACGTGCGTGGTTCGCAAGAAGCGTATGGACGGTTGAAACGGCTCTATAAGCTGCTCGGAGCTGAGGAGAACGTTGCCTTATTTGTCGGTCCTTCGACGCATGGTTACTCCCAGGAAAATCGAGAAGCAATGTTTAGCTGGTTCGACCGCGCGACTGGAAACATTGCGAAGAATGTCGGCGACGATTCACAATTTCAGGGAGTGCTGACAACTGCCGCTGACCTGGCTTTCACTCCTGAACCAGAAATTGTACTTGAACAAGATGAAACTCTGTGGTGTACGCCCAAAGGTCAAGTGGCAACTTTGGAGGGGACGCGAACTCAGTTTGACTTTACACGCGAGAAATCCTTACAGCTTACGAAAGCTCGCAAGCAACTTCGTAGTCAGGAACTTCAGGCAGCGGCACGTGATGTACTGAAACTACAGGCAATGCCTAAGCGCGCACCTGACTACCGCATCCATCGGTCGCTCGGCTCGCGTGGTTATCCTGCAAAATCAGCGATTGCCTACAGCGTGACCACTGAACCGGGAATTCAGGCAATGGTTTATCGATTGTCTGAGGAACGCTGGCACTCAAGGCCACCCCGTTCCGGGAAGCGCGCGATCTTGTACGTCTCACACTTATCAAGCGATGCAGAACTTCGCAGTGAACCACTCATCAAAGAGATGATTGAAGCGGAACCGGATGTTCCATTCTTCACCTGCGATGTTCGAGGAATCGGGGAGTCGATGCCTGATACATGCGGCACGAATTCCTTCCATACGATGTACGGCAGCGATTATTTTTACGCGATTCACAGCTTAATGCTAGACCGCCCTTACGTCGGACAGAAGACGTTTGATGTCTTGCGAGTTCTTGACTGGATGAAGAGCCTCGGACACACTGACGTGCATATTGTCGGCCTCGGCTGGGGCGGGCTGTCCGCGACGTTCGCTGCGTTACTTAGTGACATTGTGAAGCAAGTGACGCTTAAGCACGCGCTCACATCTTATTCTGATCTCGCCGAAACAGAACATTACCATTGGCCACTCTCAACAATGTTGCCGAATGTTCTGGCGCAATTCGATTTGCCAGATTGCTACGCCGAATTGGCAGCAAAGAAGCTGCAACAAATCGATCCCTGGGGAGCAGAAGAGGCAGGACATTAATGTTGAGAATGATTCACGTGTTATTGATTTGCTGTGTCGTTCCATTGCTTTGTTCATCTAGCATGGCGCAAAAGGCGCGGCCTTTGGACCCGATTGCTGCGGAGCTGGAACCGACGCGACTGGAGGTTTACAAGATCGTTGGTGAGCGATCGCTGCATTTGCACATTTTTGAACCTCAAGGACATCAAACCTCAGATCGCAGACCAGTATTTTTAACAATTCATGGTGGTGGCTGGGCAGGTGGAAAGCCGAGATGGTTTTATCCATTCGCTGATCGTTTCGCTCAGGTAGGAATGGTTGGCATCAGCCTTGAATATCGACTCCTCAATAAAGCACAAGGGATCACGGTATTTGATTGTGTGAAAGATGGTCGCTCGGCGATTCGATACATTCGAAGGAATGCTGACAAGCTCGGGATTGATCCCAACCGAATTGTTGTCGCCGGAGGTTCGGCAGGTGGGCACATCTCTGTGGCAACGGCGCTGTTCGATGACGTGAATGAAGCAGGCGAAGAGACGTCCGTTTCTGCCAGTCCGAACGCCATGGTGCTTTACTATCCAGTGATTGATACGTCAGAAAAAGGATATGGTCAAAAGAAGATTGGAGATCGCTGGGAAGAGTTGTCACCAGTTCACAATGTAAGGAAAGGACTCCCACCGACAATTCTCTTTCACGGAACCGGCGATACCGTCACGCCGTTTGAAGGAGCTGTTGAGCTTCATCGACAAATGAAAGAAGCCGGAAACCATTGTGAACTCATTCGACACGAAGACGGCGTACATGGATACATCATCTTCGACCTCAAGTTGTACGAACAGGCAATCGAACGCACTAAGAAATTTCTCGTTGAGCAGAAAATGATTCAACCAGAGTGAGGGTGACCGACGTCCAGTGTTGTGCTGGTGCGAGTCCAAGCCGACACGAATGGGTATCGTCTAATTCGTCGGAGTCACTTCCTTGACGCGAAGATTGCGAAACTTGACGACTGATTTGTGTCCCAGCAAACCAATGTGCCCAGTCGTTCGGTTCACGCCGGGATGTTCGCGTTCGTCCATGGCGCCACCTTTTGTGGCTTCAATAATGTTGCCATCGACAATCGTGGTGCCGTTGAGAACGACAGTCACCTGTTTTCCGATGCAGCGGATTTCCTGTCTATTCCATTCTCCGAGTGATTTTAAGGAGCCTTGTTTCGCAGGGATGATTCCATACACCGACCCGTGATACTGGTACGGCTTGAGTTTGCGGTACTTCGCATCTTTTTCATCGAGGATCTGAATTTCCATGCCGAGTGTCGCAGCATGACCCTCCTTCGGAATACGCAATCCGATTCCACTATTCGAAGCCGGTGTCAGTAGAAATTCAAACCGTAAAATGAAGTCGCTGTACTGCTTTTCGGTGACCATGTTCCCTCCTTTTTCAGGGAGCGAAACGATCATGCAATTTTCAACTTTGTAGGATTCCTTCGCACCGATCCAGCCATCGAGAGTTTTTCCATTGAAGAGAGAAACGAACCCTGTTTCACAAACTGGTTTTTCTGCTAGTGAGATGGATGTAACGTTGAATAACATGACCGAGATCGCAAGCAAGTGAATCAGTTTCATTTTGTTTCTCTATTTGAATCGTTAAACCACATCAGTTGTAACTGATTTGAAGCAATCAACAAAGGAAAAGAAGAGTTTAGTTTCATTCCTGTGAGGTTTGAGATTTCTCACTGGATTCGTAGTGATCTCAGCCAGTAGACTTCGGTGAAGACTATGAAACACAAGGTGTGCTGACTGGCGAGTGTTGGCACTTCGTTCAAAGCCTCTTTCCGCAGAGTAAATTCTCTCGATCCTGATCGAGACGTGTATCATAATGAGATAGCAAAAGATGAAAGTTTTTCTTGCCAACCCGCGTGGTTTTTGCGCAGGCGTCAATATGGCGATTGAATGTCTGGAAGAGTGCATCAAGGCGTTTGGACCAGACATTTTTGTGTACCACGAAATTGTTCACAACCGCTACGTTGTGGAAAAATTCTCAGGGCAAGGAGTGAAGTTTGTCAACAAGATCAGCGAAGTTCCATCTGGGTCGATTCTTCTCTATAGCGCTCATGGTGTTTCGCCTGAAATTCGCGAACAGGCACGCGGTCGTGACTTGCGAACAGTCGATGCGACGTGCCCACTCGTCACAAAAGTTCATCTTGAAGCAATCAAATATGCGAAAGCGAACTATAACATTCTGCTGATCGGCCACGAAGGACACGATGAAGTGATTGGCACGATGGGGGAAGCACCTGAAAGTATTACGCTGATCGAAACACCGGCTGACGTCGATCAACTGACTTTCACCGAAGAAGACAAGCTGGCCTACTTGACGCAAACGACTTTGAGTGTTGAAGAAGCGAGTCAGGTCATCGACCGACTCAAAGAACGATATCCGCATGTGGAATCGCCTGCGAAAGAAGATATCTGCTATGCGACGACCAACCGGCAACACGCCGTCAAGCAATTGATTGAGCAATCAGATTTATTACTCGTTCTCGGCAGCCAAAACAGTTCCAACAGCAAGCGACTCATGGAAATCGGTTCCCACGCAGGCCGCGCGGCTTATCTCATTGATGGAAAAAATGAACTGCAACCGAAGTGGTTCGATGGTGTGGAAACCGTCGTGATGACAGCAGGAGCCAGTGCGCCGGAAGTCGTTGTCGAGGAGTGTTTAAAGCACCTTGTAGACGTCTACGGCGCCACCATCGAAGAAATCACCACCCGCGAAGAACACGTCACGTTCCCGCTTCCAAAGGAACTCAAACAGTTGCAAGCGTTCAATTGAGCCACATAGCGACTTCACACTAACGAATAAACTCGCTCGCTTGCCGTTTGCCTTTGGCTGTCGCTTCTTCCCAGAGGGTGCTGCTTTCGCCGATGTGTTTTGCCAGGCTGGGGACGGGGTAGAGAATTTTCTTTTGACTGCGGAGCAACCATTCACCGACAGTCACATCAATTTTCCGAGTGCCATCGAATTGGCGGCTTTTACGGTGGGCGATCACTTGTGAGTCAGAAATGAATGCCCACGCAGCCTCGTTGGAAAAGATAAACGCGAGCGCGCCCCAGACCCACTTTTCATCAAGTGCACGCCAGCCTTCTTGTTCTCGATGATAAACTGACGAGCAAAACAACGAGACGACGCCGGTTTCGTCATCAGGCCAAAGAATTTGTTCAAGATAGGTTCGCAAATTTTCTGAATGAGAGAGAACAACATCGTCCTGCACGATCATGTAAGCGTCCGCGTTAGGATCGCGCATGAGCATTTCAGTTAATGAGAGATAATAATTAGGCCAGGCGCCTGTTCGTGCTTCTCGATACGTGACTGGCAGATGGGCGTGACGCTCAGCGACTTGTACGGCAGAATCAAAAAAGAGCCAGGGAGATGACCAGCCTGCCCGGCGGATGCTATCGAGCGTTCTGTCTAACGTATCTTCGCGGCGTGGCGAAGTCGTGACTCCGACCATCCAGTTCTTGACTGGTTGTCCTGCTTGCTTGAGCGGCAGGCGAGTGATGAGTCGCACGGAATCGGCTGAATCTGAAGCAGCGTGATCCTGACAGAGATGGCAAATCGCTGCTGTAGCACACTCGTGGTTCGAGTGATTGCATCTCCTCTCTCCATGATTTGACTCATCGCCAATGTGAACGCAATCGCCGAATTTGCGGTCGGGAAGTTCTTCATCCAGGTCAGGATGAGTGATCATTCGCAGACCTTTTTCAGCCTGAATGCCGAGTCGATCAATCTCTGCGGTCGACTGACCAGCTTTTTGCAATTGGCTGATTTTTGTGTAGAGCAGTGCGGAGACGACTGTGTTCAGGCACGCAGGCGTTGGTTCAGATTCTGAAACGCACACTTGACACGCGTCTTCGGCGACTTCAAATTCCGTTTCGTGACCATGTGTAGCCAGCGCATTTTCGATAAAGTGACATCTGAAAACTTCATTGCCATCGGCATTTTTCACGTATGTTCGATGACGACATTCGGCCGGTTCTCGTCTTAATGTGGCGGGAGCGTCGTCGCAGAAATCGTTCCGCGTTTGCTCTTTCTTCAAAATGGATGTCCGCAAATTCGCGGCTTTTTCGAAGTCGAAGTGATAAAGGATACGTCGGTGGTTATTTTTCGAAGGGATCACGATGACCTTCTCTGCCGGGCAGCCTTCGGTCCAGGCGGCGATGGTCTCTTCGGTAATTCCATGATGAGACGGATTGCTTTTGCGGCAGTCCCAGCGATAGGGAAAGCTCAGAATTGCTGACTTCGCGATTCTTCGTACTTCGCGAAACGCCGCGATTTGCCGGCCTTCGAGGTGTTCCCAAACTTGCAGAGCCACGAAGACATCGTACCGCTCATCAGCAATGGGCCACGGAGCGAGGCCAGCATCGTGGGCATACGTTGGTTGAAATTTGTCATTACGGTCCATTGTATCGCTGCCGACGACTAGTGGCAGCCGATAGCTTCCTAACTCAAGGACCGATTCCGCCTGAGTTTCAGCAATCAGTTCCTGAGCCTTGGAGTAAAGATCCCAACGCGAAGAGTGGTAGTAGCGGTCTTTCTTTGACAGTTTCAGAAAGTCGTCGTAGCTGGCAAATTCCACGTCTCTACTCCAATCGATGGGTCATATGCTGGTAACGTCCAAGTGCTCCGAATTGCTTTGCAGAAAATTCTGAATTGAGAAAGATTTCTTTTCGGCGAAGAAGTTCATCACGGTTTTGTTGACGAATCGGTGTTCCGAATCCGGTGGTATTGTTTTGAGTTGCAGAGGCTTCGTGCCGTCGGCAACGACCAGTCATGTGCTTTGAAAAAAAGAACCTTGCCTGACCGGAGAGGAATGACCTCAAGTAAAATTCCGAGTCAAGCGCACAACGGTTGCGTGCCGTGGAACCGTAGTCGGTAAACCCACCGAGTGAGCGAAATGTTGCTGTTCGGAATACCGCTGAGGCATTAATCGTGAAAACATTACGTTCCCGTGTTGGAATCGCGGAGCGTATCACTGTTCCTTCTTTAGTCGGCCTCATTTTTCTGGCATTGTCTCGAAACTGCGAGACACGCTCTGTCGTCGCTCCAAATATTTCCATGAAGCCGCAGAAGATGTCTGCGTTTGAGAGTTGTAAGCTGTTGACGGCGGTTGAAATTCGATCAACGTGACTGACATCGTCACCATCCTGAATCGCAACGAAATCCGTTTCGAGCCGAGAGACGATATTATTGAAAGACGAATACTGCCCCAGATTTTTTTCATTGCGGTAACAGCGAATGTTCGAGAATTGCTGCCAGTGCTGGAAAAACGTTTCAGTCGATTTCGTTGACGCGTCGTCAATCAAGTGCAAAACAACATCGCAATTTTCTTGACTTAG
>JAJDEL010000397.1 GCA_029259835.1 Planctomicrobium sp.
CTGCGAAACTCGCGGATGGAAAACTCACTCTGACGGATGTGACTCTCAACACTGAAAGTATGAAGATGACTTGCGCCGAGCTTGTTTTGAATTTGAAAGTGAATGCGCTGCGGGTTGGAGAAGTAACTGAGCCTGTTGCTCCCATGACCATCCCAACCCACCGCAACGACTTCAATTCACCTGTGCCTGCGGCAACCACCGGTGGTCCTTTCTATAACAATTCTTTCACGACCAACAGGCCCAATACTGCCAAGCCAAATACTACCAAGGGTGTCCTCAATCTTCAGTGAAAATTCAGAGTTGTCATGAGCCGTACGCGCTAGCGTCGGGCAATATGCAAAATATCGTTTTACATCCACAAGGCCCGTGGCTAGCGCCATCGGCTCATGGTGCGGGAACAAAGAATACGGCCTTGGGGTGATTTCAAGAATCACAAGACGATTCACTTTCTTGTAACTCTTCCAACACATCACTTTCGCTCGTCGTATTCATCATTGAGAATGCTCTGTACGGCTCAATTGCATGACCTGAGTGAAAGCGAGTTTGGACAATGCTGAACTCTTTGGCGAACCGATGGCGTTTTTTTAACTGCCTCGGGTTCGCCTTTTTTCTTGCACTGAACTTCGGTTCTCTTCTTGCCGAAGAGAATTTATTCCTGCCGGAAGATGTGCAGCAATCAGACTGGTCCTTCGTCCGCGGCTCCAATTACAACGGACATTCTCCGGAGATCAATATCGCCAATCACTGGCCTGAAGAGGGTCCGCCGGTGTTGTGGACGCGGGAACTGGGACAAGGTTACTCCGCGTTTGTGGCGGTAGGGGATCGAGTCTACACACAAGGGCAAACGCTCGGTCGGCAATATGTTTATTGCCTCGATGCAGATTCAGGTGAGACGATCTGGAGTCACAAATACGAATGGGCATATGAAGGGATGGGAGTCTATCCCGGTCCACGTTCGACGCCGACGATCAGCGGGGATCGTCTCTTCTTTGCGGCTCCCAGTGGTCTGGTCGGGTGTTTGAATGCCGAGACCGGCAAGCTCATCTGGTCTCGCAATGTTCTCGTCGATTTCAAAGGGGAGGGTGGAGACGGATTTGGCTATGCGTGCAGTCCAGTCGTCGTTGAAGGGACGGTTATTCTTCCTGTCGGTGGGAAGTCCGCCAGCATCGTCGGTTTGGATATCAAAGACGGCAGCGAGATTTGGTCGGAAGGAGACTCCCCGGCGAGTTATGCTCCGGTTTATCCAATTGAACGCAACGGGCGCAAGCTCGTCGTTGGATACTTGCAAAATTCGATTGTTGTCCATGATCGAAAGACTGGCAAGCTGCTGCGAGAGCTAGAGCTTTCGCAAGGATACGACGAACACTCCTGCTGGCCGATATATCAAGAGCCTTACTTGTGGGCGTCGTCGCCGTTTCGGTCCGGCTCGCAGCTATACGAGATCCCCGAGGATCTTGATTCCGACGAAGAACTCAAGTTGACCTGGACGAGCAAGATCATGTCCAACGATGTTCTGTCGAGTGTTCTGGTTGATGATCACATCTACGGCTTCGATATTTTCGACGTTCAATCGAAAACGCAGCGACCCTCGCGGGGGATGTTTCGATGTGTCGAGTTCATGAGCGGTGACGAAAAATGGTCGCAAGGAACCGGCAGACCGAGACGGGGTGGCAAGAAGGACGATCCAAACGAACTCGGACAGTCAGGCATCGTAGCTGTCGACGGAAAATTGATTCTCCTCAACGAACGCGGTGAACTGATTCTGCTCAAAGCGAATTCAGAGAAGCTTGAAGTTCTCGCCCGCAAAAGCTTGCTCGGAGGAGAGTTGACGTGGACTCCTCCGATTTTGCATCGCGGTCGCCTCTATGTACGTAATCATTCACGCGCCGTGTGCGTGTATGTTGGTGAGCCAGAGTTGCTGAGGACAAAACAAAAGACTCTCATGATCGCAGACCTGCCGCAACGTGAATATCAAAACTGGGCAGGCATTATTTTGCCCGTCGAGCCAGAATATATGTTCGATGTCCCGTCGGTAGAGTGGATGAAAAATTGGTACGCTGCTTCAATAGCAATTCTTTGTGTCGCAGGCATCTGCGGCTGCCTCTGTTCGCTTCCATTTCCAAAACAGCGGAACCCTATTCGTAAGTGGTGGTATGTCGCGATTGCGTTCGTTCTTGCCGCTCTGGGAACAACCTTGCTCAGCAGTGCCACGCAGGCATTTTACTTCACCTGGCCTGTCTGTCTGTTCGTAGCATATGAGCCGGTGATTGCTTCGATTCGAACACGTGAGTCAATTGAGAAATCGGGCGAATCCGTTTGGCCTGGGCGGGCAGCGTTGCTCTTCTTCGCTGCCACTTGCCTCGCTTATTTTCTGCTCTGCCGCCGTTTGAGTCTGGTCTTCGAGTGGGCGTACTTAATCGGCTTTGTCGGAGCGACACCGTTTTTGCTTTTGAAGAAAATCGTCCCAGACACAGCAGCGATGCACCTCACCGCCATCCCCGCACTGACTCTATGTGCCTTCACCGGCTTCTACCTCTGCGGAGTGCTACCGTTGGTTGTTGGATACTGAGAAATTCCTGGAACGTACTCAACTCAAGTTTGACGAAGCAGTCCGCACCAAGATACTTTCTCAGAAAACAGCAAACTGACTGTAATGAAGGCTTTCTTCGGTGAAAACAGGCGTTTCCACGGATCGAGTGAATACTTATCATCTTGCAGAAATCTGGCGAGCATTAACTCGTTTATAATAAAGTGACCTTCTACTCAGTTGGCTCTCAGAGATATTACAAGTATGCCTGACATTGAAGTTTTCACACTAGGGTGGTTCGCCTTGATTGCGATTCTGCACTTTGGACTCGCTGTCCGGCTGATTCCCGTATTCTTGCGGACGAGTCATCAAAAGACAGAAATCGACACGTGGCCTTCCGTGATGGCAATCATTGTCTTGCGAGGTGGTGATGAGTTACTTGAAGAAACTTTACGATGCCTCTTATCTCAAGATTACCCCGACTATCATTTACGGATCATTCTTGATTCCGAAACAGACCCTGCAACGCCTTTCGTTCAGAATGCTCTGCGTGATTCGAAAATGAAAAACGTGGAAGTGATGGTCCTTCCAGAACGGAAGTCAACATGCAGCGGCAAGAATTCCGGGATCCTTCACGGCTCTGAGAACCTTCCTTCAAATTGTGAAATCGCTGCGATTTTTGATGGAGATGCAGTTTTACATCCATCCTGTTTCAAAGAGTTAGTCGCTCCACTGATGGAAGGTTCTGATTTCACAAACGGAAATCGCTGGTACTCACCAGACCCAACTGTCGCAAGTTTGCTGAGATACCTCTGGAACGGGCTAGCCATCACTGTCATGAATGCCTTGCACATTCCCTGGGGTGGCTGCATGGCAATGAAACGGGAAGTGATTGAACATCCCGAACTGCGTCGGCGGCTTTCAATTGCCTTCGGAGACGATTCCACTTTTTCCAGCTTCCTGTTGCAAGAAGGAAAGCAGATTCAATTCATCCCTGAAGCAACGATCGTGAATGACGATCATTGTTCATTCTCAGGTTTTTACAACTTCCTGGTCAGACAATATCTCACCGTCCGAGTGAACAATCCTCGTTGGCCTTTTCTTTTTTGGAGCAACGTCCTGCTCGGCATGACCGCTGGTATTGCATTTCCTTGCGTAATTTTCAATTTCAATAATCTTCGGCTACTCATGTCTGTCGGATGCGCACTGGTTATCGGTGCAATTATCTTTGAAGTCGCAGTCGGCAGCACTCTCGTCCGGAGACAAAAGAGAATCGCCGGAGGCGGTCTAGATCGATTGGGAGTCTTACATTGGCTCAAGCTTCCACTGGCTCTACTGATTCTCTGTTTCGCAAACTTTGCAGCGACTCTGCACGCAGCACTCATCTACCAGCACCAATGGCGCGGCATTACATATCGATTCCCTGGAAGAAAGAAGTGTGAAATCATTGAAGTCCAACCCCTTGGACCTGTCGACACTCCAGCAAACGTTACCCCTGCGATTACTGAAGAAACTGTGCCGAGTACATAGTTCCTCAATGCTCGAAACAAGCTGTCTGCGACAAGATGAGACGGACGCGCTTGCGAACAGTGGTTGCGGATCATAAATTGACAGTGTCTATCCACTGATCAACCACGGTCTGATGAAAGGAAGGAAACAGCGTGTTCAGCCTTCAGCATCCTCGCGGTTTACATCCTCTGCACGGTGGAAGATCCTCACCTGCCACAAAGGTTCATCGGCGCGAGTGGCTACGTATCGGTGGCCTCAGCATGTTGGGGTTGAGCAGTGCA
>JAJDEL010000398.1 GCA_029259835.1 Planctomicrobium sp.
CGTAACAGACAGTCCGGTCTCGAACGATCTTTTTGTATTTCGAGTGCTGATGCAAACGCTCCACGTCGACGCGTCGCGTCTTCGAGTTACGGTCACTGGTCACAACACCAACCAACGTTGTACGCATGTCAATTGTGCTCTTAACAGGCTGATAAATTCAATAATTACTCAACACCCGCCAACCGGCGTTCGTGTTGAAGGGTTTTAATGCGTGCAATGGTTCGACGAAGTTTTGTCAGATTGCTTGGTGCATCCAACTTCTCCGTTGACGCCTGAAATCGCAGGCGAAACAGTTCTTGTTGAGTTTGATTCAACTCAGCAGTCAACTGCTCGTCGTTCATCTCACGCAGTTCTTTGGCTTTCGACATGATTCTTGTCGCGTTGCGTTTCCTAAGACAGTGAGATCGACTTTCTTCGTCGAGGAACACCGTCAACCAATCTCAAATTCTAACCGATTTGTCTTTCAACAAGCCGGACTCGCACTGGAAGCTTATGAGCAACGCGATTGAAACAATCACGGGCTGCATCATGTGTTCCTCCAGCAATTTCAAACAAAACCGTTCCGGGCTTGACAACTGCGACCCAGTGATCCGGCTCTCCTTTTCCCTTACCCATACGAGTTTCAAGGGGACGAGCTGTTACGGACTTATCTGGAAAGATGCGAATATACAACTTCCCACCAGTGCCGCGAATATACTGAGTTGCCGCAATTCTGCAGGCTTCGATAGTTCGAGCGGAGACATGCCCAGCTTGTGTGGACTGTAAACCGAACTCACCGAAAACGACCGTGTTTCCACGAGTCGCATTACCTTTTATGCGACCTCTTTGTCTTTTTCGAAACTTTACCCTTCTCGGCATAAGTGCCATCGGTACTCTCCTCATCCGCGTAATTGCCCAGGTCAACCCAGACCTTAACGCCAATCACACCTTGTGCTGTCTTTGCTTCAGTAAATCCGTAATCAACGTGCCGTTGCAATGTTGAAAGTGGAATCGAACCCCGGCTCGCTTTTTCTTTTCGAGACATTTCTGCCCCGCCAAGTCTTCCAGAGAGTTCAATTTTCACTCCCAGAACACCCGCTTCCATCACTTGATCAAGCGTTCGCTTGATCGCTCGACGAAAGCTTCCTCGTTTCGACAATTGCTGAGCGATATCTTCCGCCACCAATTGAGCACAACGGTATGGATTATTGATCTCAACAATCTTAACTTCCATGCGTCGACCGAATTTCTCTTCGAGTCGAGCCTTCAGTCGATCAATCTCTTGACCTTTACGACCAATAATAATCCCTGGTCGTGCAGAGAAGAGGTGAACGATCACCTGATCTCGTGTGCGGTCGATTTCGATTTTTTCAATCGCAGCAGACTTATATTCCGCCTTGATAAAAAGCCGAATCCCTCGATCTTCAACCAAGAGATCACCGAACTCTTTTTTCGTTGCATACCATCGGCTTCGCCAAGGCTCAACAATCCCGACTCGGAATCCACGTGGGTGAACTTTCTGTCCCATCTAACTGTCCTATCCTTATTCCACTTCTGGTGCATCAATGGCGACGTGTATATGAGAGAACCGTCGACGAATCACAAACGCCATCCCTCGCGCTCTCGGTTGCATTCGCTTAAACATTGGTCCGCCGTCGACATGACAATCGACAATCGGCAGATTATCAACATTTCGGGCACCTCGATCTTCCGCATTCGCAGCCGCACTCCTAAGAACTTTCTCAAGAAAGCGAGCACCACGATTCGGCTCGTACTTCAAGGCTTCAATTCCCTGCTCGACAGTCAACCCCTGGATCATTTTCGCAAAAGGACGCACCTTTGTCGCGGAAATTCTCGCATGACGATGACTCGCCTTTACCAATGCCATAACCTCAACTCCCGTGATTCGAGCAAAACAACCGCTCGACACAACCTTTACCTGTTTCCTCTTGCACCATGACCACGAAATGTTCGTGTTGGTGAAAATTCGCCGAGTTTATGCCCGACCATATCTTCTGTCACATACACCGAAATATGCTGGCGCCCATTGTGCACCAAAAACGTGTGACCAATAAACTCTGGCGAGATCGTCGAACGTCTCGCCCATGTCTTAATGGCGTCTTTACGTCCGTTCTCATCGAGTTTTGCGATCTTCTTCAGGAGCTTTTCATCAACGTAAGGCCCCTTCTTCAATGACCGACTCATACGACTACCTTTTTCTTCAAAGCGACACTTCGCTCAAACTTGCCGGACCAGAACACTGGACTCAGCATTGTATTCTGATTACGTCTTTTTCAAACCATAGCGACGCGAACGTCGACGACGAATAATTGCCTTTGATGATGGCTTCTTCTTTTTGCGAGTATTGCCACCTTTCGCCAGCTTTCCGGTTGGACTACAAGGATGTCGTCCACCAGAGTTTCGACCTTCACCACCACCCATCGGATGGGCGACCGGGTTCATAACTGTCCCACGAACGTGAGGGCGACGCCCTTTCCATCTCGTACGACCAGCTTTACCCAAAACAACTTTTGAATGATCTGAATTACCAACGACTCCAATCGTCGCACGGCATTCAGCAGGCAAACGC
Organism: Planctomicrobium sp.; assembly: GCA_029259835.1. Taxonomy (GTDB): domain Bacteria; phylum Planctomycetota; class Planctomycetia; order Planctomycetales; family Planctomycetaceae; genus Thalassoglobus. The sequence continues at coordinate 2,570 of JAJDEL010000398.1, forward strand.
CGAACTTCCCCCGAAGGCAAAGTCACCTGTGCCCAGCCTTTTTCACTTGCGTTCAAGACGGCGTAGTTCCCTGCACTGCGAACGAGTTGCCCACCACGACCGGGTTGCATCTCGATGTTATGAACTTCTGTTCCTTGTGGAATTTTCGACATCGGCAAACAGTTCCCGACTGTTGGCTCAGCATCTTCACCACTGACAACCGTATCGCCTGCCTTCAGGCCATTTGGTGCCAAAATGTAACACTTCGTTGGCTTCCCTGATTCCGGGCACTCATACTCAAGCAACGCAATACGCGCCGAACGATTCGGATCGTACTCAATGTGCGTCACTTTCATTTCCACGCCGTCAACCTGTCGCTTGAAATCAATAATGCGATAGATCTTCCGATGTCCGCCACCTCGGTGCCGAACCGTAATTTTCCCATGATGATTCCGACCACCCGTGCGGGTGACGCGAACCGTCAGGCTTTTCTCGGGTCGTTTCTTACGATCCGTAATCTCAGCGAAGTCGCTGACGGATGCTCCGCGACGTCCTGGCGTGACCGGTTTGTAGTAACGAATTCCCATCGGAATAATCCCGAAATTTCTCAGTTCTTAAATTCTTAGCAGTCACCGCCAATCCGGGCAGTGACCAAAACAACTCTCACGTCAACTCACTATCAGAAGAAGGAAATCCGATCTTCTTCATGAAGTTGAACAACAGCCTTTTTCCAATCCGGTGTGTGACCTTTTGCCAGCCGACTACTGCGGGGCTTGCCTTTGCGATTTTGCGTACGCACCGCAACAACGCGAACATCCCACAACTCTTCGACTGCCTTGCGAATGTCTGCCTTTGTCGCGATCTTATTCACTTCAAATGCATACGCATTGTACTTTTCCGACTGATGAACCCCCTTCTCTGTCACGAGAGGACGAAGCACCACTTGATGTGATTCCAATTCAATTCCGGACACAATCCACTCCAATTCACTCAGCTGTACACTTCACAACACGGCTCATCACCACACACCCAGCACTAACTGGCGGCAGCAACAGGCTCTTCACTCGAAGCAAGCTTCCCCTCACGGGCAAGATCAATCGCTTCCTCAGTAATCAACAAATGCCTCTGATGCAGAAGCGAATAGGCATTCAACTCTTTCAACGGGGCAACCCAAAGGTTCGGGATATTCCTCGCAGAACGCCACAAGTTGACATCATGATCAGGAATCACGAGAAGCGCCGACGCACCTCCAACTCCGATCGCATTCAACATCTGGGAAATCACTTTTGTCTTCGGCTCAGTCACTGAAAGCCCATTCAGAACAACCGCTTCACCATCCTGAAACTTACTCAGCATCGCCATTCGAGTTGCAATTCGAATCGCCTTCTTAGGCAAACGATATGAAAAGTCACGAGGACGCTTCGCAAAAGCGTGACCACCACCGACACGCACAGGAGACATTCGCGTCCCCATACGAGCGTTACCAGTCCCCTTCTGACGGAACATCTTCTTCTTGCGACCCGCAACTTCACCACGAGTCTTTGTCTTAAACGTCCCCTGCCGCTTATTTGCCTCGTACATCACGACAACATCATGTAGCAACTGCTTGCTAACTCGATCAGCAAGCTCAGCACCGTCAAATTCATACACACCAACATCACCACCTGCCAGGTCGCGAATCGGAGCTGAAATCTTCGTATTATCTGCCATTTGAATCAACCTACTTCGCTGCCCGAACCATGACATAACCGCCATTCGGTCCAGGAACAGAACCTTCCACAAGCAGAATATTATTCTCTGCATCAACCCGAACAACATTCAGGTTTCGCACTGTAATTCGAGTATTTCCGTACTGCCCAGCCATCCGCCGACCCTTCCAGACGCGACCAGGATCAGTCGCCTGACCGATACTTCCCGGCTTACGATGCACCTTCTTGACACCGTGAGACGCTTTCTGCCCCTGAAAGTTGTGCCGCTTCATCACACCAGCAGTACCACGACCTTTACTCGTCGCAATAACATCAACTGTCTTCACATCAGCGAGAACATCGGCAGTCAATTCTTGACCAACTTCGTAACCTCGCCCTTCACCATCAACGCGAAACTCGCGAACAAAACGCTTCGGCTCACAACCAGCCTTACCAGAAACCTCAACCCCCGCTTCAACCAAACGCTGTTGCCGCTTACTCTTCAACTGGGCAACGTGCCCACGCTCAGCACGATTCGCACGACTTCGCTTCCGCTGACTCTCATCACGCCCTTTATCCTTTGCACTCAGCTTATCATCAAAGCCAAGCTGCACACCTTCATAGCCATCACGATCCTGAGTCTTCAACTGCAGAACCGTACATGGACCAGCCTCAATAACAGTCACCGAAACGACGATTCCGTTATCGTCGTAGACTTGTGTCATTCCAACTTTTCTACCCAAGAGCCCCAAAGGCATGGCTCAACCTCTCAACTATCTCGCGGCGACTCGCCGCTCATTCTTGCCAGAAAACTCAAGAGTCCCCACAGGCAATCAACACAAAAAGGACGCAACGTCCCACTATTCACATCGCGAAGACAACAACTCGTCACCCACGCCTCAGCACAACTGGCAACCACAAAAAACTAGGTCGTCGCCTTAATCTTAATATCCACACCAGCAGGCAATGAGAGCTTATTCAAAGCATCAATCGTTTTTCCAGTTGGCTGAACAATATCTATCACTCGCTTATGAGTTCGAATCTC
>JAJDEL010000399.1 GCA_029259835.1 Planctomicrobium sp.
GTTTTTATGCTCTTTCAGTCTTGTTCTTGACTGAATTCTCCCCTCAATCTTTCGGGGATGACAAGCCTAAAGCGACGAGCGATGGCCTCATCGCGTATGACGCTTTCGATTACCCCGTTGGCTTACTGGAAAAAGCTGATCGAGGAATCGGTTGGAAAGAACCGTGGCGAGTTTCTAGTGTTGCTGTCCCTGAAGTGGTGGACAGCCCAATTTCTGAAACCACGACAAAGCCACTCTTGTCTCGGCGAAGTCTGCGAATTCAAGGAGCCGACGGGCGCAATAACCCGTTGCGTCGAGCATTCGAACAGCCGTTGACGCAACGTGAAGTCTTCGTTCATTTCAAAATACATTATCACGGAGATGAGAAGCCTACTCTCGAAGTTGATCCGGAGTTTTTTGTGTTGTGGTTGGATCGACTCGAAGGTGGAGACGGGGCAACACACTCGGCGAATGTTCCAAACATTGGAATTCATATCGCTGACCGAGGACCGAAGAAAGGCAAAAATGTCTTCATGGTCCGGATCGGAGCGGCACAAACAGCCTGGAGTAATATCGAACTCAAAGCGAATCAGACTTTCCGAGTCGTTGGGCGGTTGACGAAATCTCAAGATGGCGCGCGTGCAGACTACGATCGGCTCGATATGTGGGTCGATCCACAATTGGCGGACCTCAATTCTCCAGACGCCACGATCTCGGGAGTTCAAAGCATTAGTCTGGTACAGTGGATTGGATTTTCCACCGGACTCAAAACGGAATCAACGGACCAAATCCACGTCGACGATTTACTGATCGGCAACACTTGGAAAAGTGTTCTCACAGATTCGGCAGTACAGATTGCCACGCAACAGCACCGTGGTCACAACGGAATTGTCTGGGACAAAACCGTTGATTTCAAAGAGCACGTCTACCCATTGTTGAAGTCGCGTTGCTTTGAGTGTCATTCTGGAACCAATCCCGATTCCGGTTTCCGTTTGGATGTTCATCGGGAACTCCTGGGCTACAGCACAGGCGAAGTTCTCGCCGAACCGGGGCGAGGTCATCGCAGCCGGTTAATCAAATCCATCTCTGCAAAATCCATTGAAGATCGCATGCCTCCTGATGGTGACGACCCGCTGAGCGACGGACAAATTGCGATGCTGCAAGCGTGGATCGATCAAGGAATGAAGTGGGATGATCAACTCTTGCCGACTCCGCAACGAGGATCTGATCACTGGGCGTTTCAACCCATCAGACGACCCGATGTTCCGCAAGTCGAAAATCCAGACTGGGTGAGAACTCAGGTCGATGCCTTCATCGCCAAGTCTCATACCGACGCGGGATTACAACACGCACCTGAAGCGGAACGACGGACTCTCGTTCGGCGGCTCTACCTGGACTTGATCGGCTTGCCTCCCACGCCTGAAGAGGTTGAAGACTTCCTGGGCGATCAGTCGCAATCGGCGTACGAAATGTTGGTCGAACGCCTGTTGAGGTCGCCGCACTATGGGGAACGCTGGGGACGCTACTGGCTGGACTTGGCTCGCTGGGCAGAGAGCCAAGGCTATCAGCACGACATTGTTCGACCGTATGCATGGCGTTACCGCGATTACGTCATCGACAGTTTCAATAAAGACAAACCGTATGATCGATTCCTCAAAGAGCAACTCGCAGGGGATGAACTTCAGCCCTACTCTGACGAGAATCTGATCGCAACAGGGTTTCTTGGAGCTGCGAGAATTAGTGGAAACCAGGAGGACGATAACATCCAGCGCAATGATGTGCTTGTTGATATTGTGAATGCGGTCGGCAGCACAATGTTGGGTCTCACTCTGGAATGTGCGCAATGCCATAACCACAAGTTCGACCCTGTCAGTCAGCGAGATTATTACCAGTTGCAAGCGTTCTTCACGAACGGACAACTCGGCAATCTGTCCCTGAGAGAAGCAGCAGCATCAAATCCAATTGATCTCGAAAAATGGATCCCGAAAGCTGCGTATGCGTTCTACAAAAAAGAAGTCAACACACTTGTCAAAAGAAAGATGTACGAGCCGGTGACGGAACCTCAGACGTGGGGATACCTTTCGGCAATTACAAGTGATCCACAGATTCGGAGAAATCCCGTCGTCAATCGCAGGCCGATTCCCTGGCGACCGGAAATCCTGAAAAAAGCAGAGACCCGACTACTCATTCGTGGCGATGCCTCCAGCTTTGGTCCCAAAGTGAATGCCGCTTGGCCGGAAGTCCTTGGCATGACTCCGAGTTCGCTCGGCGAGCATCCTCGCTCGGCATTGTCCGACTGGATGGCAAGTCCACAGAACCCGCTTGTCTCTCGCGTTTGGGTCAACCGCATCTGGCAGTATCACTTTGGGCGAGGACTTGTTGAATCCGCGAGCGATTTTGGTGTCGAAGGTGCCGAACCAACACATCCGGAACTGCTCGATTGGTTAGCAACCGAATTGGTGAACAACAATTGGAGCACTAAGCACATTCATCGCCAGATTGTTCTCTCTAGTACCTACCGGCAGCAGCGAAGACATAATGTTGCGAACGCTGAAATCGATCTCAATAATAAACTTCTCTGGCGCTGGCCACGACGAAGGCTGCAAGCCGAAGCCATTCGGGATTCGGTTCTCGTGACCACAGGAGAACTTGACCGCACACTCGGCAGCGTGAGTGTTCCGCCAGAACGAGAAGAACAACAACTTCGGCGAACGATTTATCTGTTCCAGCAACGCAGCGAAATGCCATCAGTGATGGCAATGTTCGATGCCCCCTCCGGGATCGCCAGTTGCTCACGAAGATCTGTTTCCACCGTCGCGTTACAACCTTTATTCATGCTCAATAGTCAATTCATGGCGAAACGTGCAGCAGCATTGGCGGAGGTCGTTTCTAGCATCGCCGGTGACAGTGTGGATCGGCAAATTGAAGTCGCTTTCGAAAGAACCCTCTCTCGAAAACCAGACCAGTATGAATTGAAAATGGCGAGACGTATCCTGCATACCGATCCAAACGAACCAGCAAGCGATGAAAACGAAATCGCGAACCGGCGACTGACTCGGTTCTGCCATGCCATGTTGAATCTCAATGAATTCGTTTACATCCCTTGATCATCCTCGACGACTGTTTCCCCCAATCATTACGCCCACAATTTCTCTAAACGTAATTCAATCATGCACATGAACCGCCGAATGATGTTGAAGGAAAGTGCCTTGGGGTTTGGTTCTCTGGCGCTGACTGCAATGCTTGCCGAAGAGAGTCTCAGTAGTGATACGACCACACGGTTTCCCCAGCAACCGCATCACACACCCACGGCAAAGAGCATTATCTTCTTGTTCATGTCTGGTGGTCCGGGACAAACGGATACATTCGACCCGAAACCGGCACTCGACAAGTTGGATGGTCAGCGCGTTCCAGACTCGATTGCTGCCACCATCCCCAACATTCCCCGATCAGGAGTCAACTCAAAGCTTTTCGCATCACCGTTTTCATTTCAACAATACGGCGAAAGTAGGATTCCCGTTTCCAGTTTGTTTCCAAGAACTGCTCAGATGGTCGATGACCTCTGCGTTGTGCGTTCCATGAACCACCGCGTTCCAGTACACGGTCCAGGGGAATGTATCGCACTGACAGGCACCGGCGTTGGTGATCGTCCAAGTATGGGAGCCTGGGTTAATTATGGTCTCGGCAGTGCGTCGAAAAACTTGCCTGGATTTATGACGTTCCTGTCGAATGTTTCCGGACCACCACCACAGCTGCCGGGCTGGGGATCGGGGTTTTTACCAGCGCGATATCAAGGGACGCTCGTCGATGGAAACAAAGGTGTCCCTTACACCGAAATGCCTGGTGGATATACCGAAGCGAACCGTCGACAACAACTTGAGTTCATCAATGAAATGAACCGACGTCACCTTGCACTCTCAGGACCGGATTCAGAACTTGAAGCACGTATCGATTCCTACGAACTCGGCTATCGCATGCAGGCATCAGCCCCGGAAGTGTTCGACCTCACGAGTGAGTCAACAGACACACGTAGCATGTACGGTCTCGACGAAAAAGAAACCGCACAGTTCGGCACGCACTGCTTGCTAGCTCGCCGACTTGTCGAACGCGGCGTCCGCTGTATCCAACTGAGAAATGGAGGCTGGGACGCCCACAGCAATCTCACCTCGAATCACTTGAAATGTAGTCAGCGAACCGACCAACCGATTGCTGGATTGCTCCAAGACCTCAAGGAGCGTGGGCTTCTCGATTCAACACTGGTCGTCTGGGGAGGAGAGTTCGGCAGGACACCCACAATCGAAGGATCACGCACAGGAAAAAGCCGAGGCCGTGATCATTCTCCCGCCGGTTATACAATGTGGTTGGCAGGCGGAGGAGTCAAAGGAGGACAAATCATCGGAGCGACTGACGATCTCGGTTACGTTCCCATCGAACGTCCCCTCTCCCCCGCCGACATGCACGCAACGCTACTCCACGCCCTGGGAATCGACCAAAACCGACTCACTTACAACCACAATAACCGCAACGAAATCCCCACCGTCTTCGGCGGCGAAGTTGTTCAGGATGTGTTTGCGTAGTGTGAAGAATTGAGTGGCCTGTGGAGTTCCTCACAGATCGTGAATTAAACATTCTCTCGAAGTGTGTTATTAGAAATTTCGAGTCAGGGAAAGTTAAGCTCCACGACAGTTTTTCGCCCAGGCTCAACCGTGACATCCATGGAAACTCGGCGTGGGACATGAGGTGGGTAAACGTTTTCATGCCAGCCGGCAAGCTGATATTTTCCTGGTGGAATGTCGCTCAACGTGAATCGCCCCTGCTCGTCGGCTCTGGTGAAGAAGCGATTCGGCATGACAGCAATCCAGGCGCTCATCTTTGGATGAAAGTTACATGCCACACGGATGAATTCGTGTCGTTGAAGTACGAATTCCGTTGCCGCACCTGAGGAGAGGGCGACGTTGAAGGGCTGATTCATCTTGGCAAACCCGTTCACGTTGTGAAGTGCGGAATCACTATTTCGCAATTCGATCGAACCACCTTGCTGCATCATTACCACATGTGGCACAAATGTCATGTCGATCTGATCCAGCACAACTCGTTCTGGCTTGTCACTGGAAGACGCCTCATCTTTGCTCGACGTGGAAGACTGTTCTGTTGCCGTGGAATGACCAGTTTGTTCAGGCAGGATTCCCTTCAAATAGACAACAACATCGGACATTCCTCTGCCGTTCGGGGGCCATTTTCTTTCCTCCCCTTGAAACAGGAGCTGACCTTCAATTACGCCGAAAGGAGAGTTCGGATTCTCATTATCGGAAATCAGTATCGACTGTGAACCTGACAGCGGTTTCCCTTTGTGTGTGGGCTGCGGTCCAAACTGCTGATTACCGAACCCGAACCATGACAAAAGGAAGGCAATCACGAGCAAGCTTCCAACTCCAGCGGCGGCGTACACCAGTTGTTGAGGTCTTCGTCGCGTGTTCATCATTTGTTCTCACGGGTCCGATCACAATTCCAGTTGAGTAGGGTCCGCTGTGCGGACCGAATGGAAGCTTAACACTCAATGAATGGTCCGCTGAGCGGACCATTCATCAACAAAACTCATTAAAACGGAACGCGGTCCTTGGGGAAATAACGTAGCATCCAGTGTTGTTCGTAGTTTTGCCAGTCTTTCCAGTCGAGGAGTTCGTAGAGGTCGCGGCGTTTTTTGTGTTGCAGATAGACCGGCTGACCGGTTTTGGAGTGTTTATTGAGAAGTTGGATTGCCTGCGCGAAGTTTTTCTTTCTGCGCTCACGTCGAATATGCAGGAGGAAATAATCCTTGGTTGTTGTGTCGACCCATTTTGTAAGTTGTTGAAAGTTTGCTTCGAAAGCTTTGTCGTGTGCAGCTTGATCCTTGATCGGGCTTTTTGAAATAACGTCCGGGAGTTCCATGTAAGCGAGTGCGCGGCCTTTGCGGTAGAGTGCATCGATCAGGTCACGTCTTCCGTCTTCCATGTTGGAGTGTCGGCTTTTTTCTTCTGCTGTCTTTGGTGAATGCTTTTGACCAAAGTAACGTGCGAGTTGGCGTGGCTTGATCGATTGAATGACGGCGTCGGCGAGTTCAATCACATCATCGAGACGCTCCTTGCGGTCGTCATTATCTGCAAGGTACAAGCGAGCCACAAGCAGTTTTCGACCTTTAGGCTCGAGTTCGTTCACTCGGTTTGTGATCTCTTCAATTTGCCTGGGATGTTTCGACCAGTCGAGAGTCTTTAGCGAATCGAGAAGGAACTTGATCTCTGCCTGTTTGAGATCGGTGACCGGCTTTGGTGCTGGCTCGACAGTTTTCTTGACTGTGGTCTTGGAAACTACGACATTGGAGACTACAGCGCGAACGGGAATTGAGTTTGCATCACTTGCTGAGAGTGAAATCGTGCCGGTCAGGATATCGCCATTCTGAATGCCTTTGGGAAGTGACGGTTTGGTTGGAAACTTCGTCCAAAGTCTGCCTCGTTCTCCCAGTGAGAGTTCGATTTTGCTTATCGCATTCGCTGAATCAATTGCATCCGGGCGTGATTTGTGAAAGTTCAACCCGATTCGGCTCAGCGGGCGTTCAACGACCAGCGGCGTCTTTTCGTGTTTCTTTAACGTATCGCGATTGTTATGCCGCAATTCGACGCGGGCCTTATAGCTCCCTGACTTTGCATTGAAATCTGTCGGGAACATATCTTCTGTGAAGACAAGTTGATTGTTTTCGTCGAACAGAAAAATGCGGTGCGAATCGATTGGCGCGTCGTACAACAGATCGGTGACTGGCGGATTAGTTAGTTGTATTTTTGTTTTGGAATCAAGTTTGAATTCGTAATCGAGAATGAGTCGCCACGTTTTTTGATCATCCCATAGTCCATCTCGTTCGTCGCTGAGTAACGAAGTTGCTGACTTCGTCGGCAGTAGATTCTGTTGCCAACGATTTAACGAACCAGACGGAGTACAGGTTTCGAATTGCACTCCGGAATGGAGATCAATCGAGATGGTGTCACCATTGCCTGACAGAGTCAGCAGTTCCGAAGAAGTATCAATTCCACCGAACCGGACGTCCAACTCAAGTTCCCCATCACCTATGCTGGACCAGTATTGTGCGATGCAGACTTCGAGGGTACGGCCAGCAACAACCGGGATCGTTTTGGTGAAGAATTCTCCTTCCGACAATCCCACCGTTGATTTTGACTCACGGTCCCTGAATGATTCTCCAGGTAGTAATTGAACATTGTGGATGTATAAAAACGCCGAGCCGGTACCACTGACGCGTTTGACTTTCAGTTCCGCGTATCGGCTTCCAGCCGGCGGGGTGAGAAACGTTCGGCTGAGATGACCTGCGCTGGAGTCAAGAGTTTTCGTAAATTGATTTCCTCGCAACTGTTGAGGTTTTGTGACGGTGATCGGCACGTGGAAAAGTGGTCCACGTTCTGGGTGTTCGGCATGGAGGCCAACGACTTCAGCGAGATGTAAACCTGGCTTGAGATTCGTTGCGTCAACTTCAACACCAAAAGTCGCTCCCCCATTTGTCAGCAGCAGGTGACTGCCGACTTTCACCCAATCGGCGTTGACTTTCAGAAGGATCGGCACCTCATAATTCAATTTCACCGCGTTGTCTTCGATATTCTCCATCCGAGGCTGCAATTGTACTGTCGCTGAGAATGTGTCGTTCGTCTCGTTCGCATCTCGAAGGTAGACCCCACGAGAGCCATCTCGAGCAGGCAGCGACGCAGAGATTTCAATAGCCTCTATATCGGACGCCACTTGAAGATGGTGGTCGAACGCTTTGTCGACTTGCAACAGTCCCGGTCCCTGAGCAAGAGGGTCGACGGAATCAATCTTCAGGGCGGTTGCTTGCAAGCTTCGCAAGATTGAGGACAGCGAATATTTTTTCTTGTGGCTCTTTAGTCCTGAGAGGATCAGTGCAATGTTGCCGCAGGCATTGGGGGACGCCATAGACGTGCCGTTCATTCTCTTACTCGGTTGCAATGAATAATTCGCGATGGGAGCAACGGCGGCTCCGGGGGCGAAGATGTCGACGCCCCAGGCACCGTCCGTCGTTGGTCCTCGGGATGTCCAGGTGAACGGCAGGCCGGCGATTTCATCACGTAATGAATACTCAACTTTCGCCATTTCTGGGGAAACGTACGCCCCGACACCAATCAGTGCGGACGATGTTCCGCCGGGCGCACCGACTGTGGAGAGTGCGGGGCCACTGTTCCCGGCACTGCCGATGAAGAGGATGTTTTTTTCGCGGACGATTTCATTAAATTCCTGAACCAGACGCCCTTGATCGGGAGTTGATGTTGGTTCGCCGTAGCTCATGTTGATCAGGTCGCAGTTCATTTCTACGGCTCGCTTCAGTCCGCGAATGAGCGCGACTCCAGTCTCCATACCGTCGATACGCGTGTCGCCAATCTTTACGGAAACAATTTGGGCGCCGGGAGCGATTCCGTTTCTCTTTGGATGGTCTGGGTCATGAGCGGCAACAATTCCGGCAACATGAGTTCCATGATTCCCGGTGACGGTGACAATCGAAAGCAGTTTCCCACTGTCATAGACGTTCACAGAATAATTCAATCGCGAGTGATCGTCGAACGTCGCTAACTGCCGTTCGGTACGATAATCCGTAAGCAGTTTTTCATCGGCGAGGTCACCATCTTCATTGGTGTCAATCGCCGCACGCCATAGTTTGCCATCATAAAAAGTGACGCAGTCGTATACGGGTCCGGGATCGTTGTAATTCTTCACCGCATCCCGCAGCAGGTCGAGGTGCGCCTGAAGTTCTTTCTTTTCAATCTTGCTTTTGCCGCTCTCAATCTTTGAGACCAACGTGGCTTCGCGCTTTCGCTGTTGTTTCTTCCATTCTTTTGATCGTTCTTTCTTAAGTCTGGTAACAAGTTCGCTTGGATAAATGTCGTAAGCAGGTTTGAGTCCAAGCCGATATTTACCGGTGGGGTTCTTCCAGTGTTCATCAAGCTTGAGAGTGCGACCTGTCCCGCCGGTCAAGGTTCCATCTTTGGCTTCAACCCAATCTGACATCGGGACATCGCCGCTGCCGGTCGCGTCGATGATGTCGATCACCTTTGGATCGCCAGTGGTAGTCGTTGTGAGGCCGGGAGCACCGGGGTCGACGCCGGTATCGAAGATCGCAACGATCACACCGCGACCATCAAACTCTGGATGTTGTTGCAGAAATCGCAGTGCTCCAGTTTCCCTTTTCGGAAGCAGAGCTTCCTCCAGAAATTCACTTACTGCCAATTTTTGATCGTCCGCACCGCCTGAATGGTGCGATGTCGAGGCCATGAGCAAGGTGCAGAGTACGAACGTGGAGAATCGAAACATTTGGAAAAATCCGAGGAGGTATGATGACATTGAGAGTGGAGACAGATCCCTCATTCACTGTATCTTAGAAAACGTTGTTGATCCGGCAGGAGAGACCTCTCTTCAGGATCGTTGATTGCCTGAGGAGACGAAAGACCTATCATTGATGCAATTGAAATTATTGGCACTGAATATCCGCTGCGACCGCAAGTTCAATTCGACCAATCTTTGGCGAATTTCGTTGCTGGATGATTGTGCCGCCTGATTCTGTCTGTTATCGATTTCAGCATGTTTGATTCCATCTATACTTATCTCGTAATTCTCATCGCCATCGGCGAGCGGATCCTCGCAGGCTGTGCAATTTTTCATGCTGTCCTCAAGAAACGTGAGACGCGTACGGTGATCGGCTGGGTCGGGTTGATTGGGTTTTCCCCTCTCATCGGTTCGGTGCTTTACTTTATGCTCGGCGTCAACCGAGTCGAGCGACGCGGTGAAGAAATTCTGGACGACTTAAAGCAATCCGCGTGCGATGCTGCGAGGAAGGCAATCCGAGAGGGGCTCAGCGCGGATGTCCCGTTTGAATTCAATAACCAATTGGCGAATGTCGGCAAGGCAATCACCGGTTTTGATTTGCTGCCAGGGAATCAGGTGACTCTTCTCGATGGAGGCAAAGCGGCCTATTCTGCGATGCTGGTGGCGATTGCGGATGCAGAATATACAGTCGCGTTAGGTTCTTACATCTTCGATTATGACAGCGCAGGAAAGCAATTTATCAACGCACTTATCGACGCTCAAAACCGGGGCGTTGAGGTCCGTGTCCTGATCGATCATGTCGGCTCGAAATACTCGAAACCTTCGGCGGTGACAGAGATGCGGAAACGCGGCTTGAAAGTGCAAACGTTTCTGCCGACGAATGTGCCTGTGCTGGCGACGTATGCGAATTTGCGTAACCACCGCAAGATTCTCGTTATTGACGGAAAAACTGGCTTCACCGGAGGGATGAACATCAGCGAAGGCTGCCTCTTCGATGCGACAGCGAATCACGCGATTCAGGATGTTCACTTCCAGTTCGATGGACCAGTCGTCGAACATTTACAAGACGCATTCCTCGCCGACTGGAAGTTTGCTGCCAGAGAAGATTTACCAGCTGACACCTGGTTCGGAACACCATGTACAGAAGGTTCGACCTGGGCGCGCGGCATTCCCGATGGTCCCGATGCCGACATCGATAACATTCGACTTCTCATGCTCGGAGCGATCTCAGCCGCTCAAAGAAAAGTCGATATCGTCACTCCCTATTTCCTACCAGAAAGTGCGTTGGTCGGGGCGCTCAACGTGGCGGCGATGCGTGGAGTGCAAGTGCGAATCTTGATCCCTGAGAAGGTGAACATCCGCATGGTCCAATGGGCATCGATGGAACCGATCTCGCGAATTCTGGAACGTGGCTGCGAAGTCTACCAGTCACCGCAGCCGTTTGATCACACGAAAGTGATGCTTGTCGATGACGAATGGTCGCTCGTTGGCTCCAGCAACTGGGATCCCCGCAGCCTGCGCCTGAACTTCGAATTTAACGTCGAATGCTACGGCTTCGAACTGAATCAACAACTCTCCAAACTCATCGATGTAAAAATCAAAGCCGCGACACCACTCACACAGGAAAAACTCGACGCCCGACGCCCCTTTGAAAAACTCCGCGACGGCATCACCCGGTTGGCAACACCGTATTTATAGAGGTGCCAAGTCAGCATTTTTCAGGGACGTTTTGTAAGAAAGGAAATTGATGAACTTTTTCAAGAAACTCTTCCGCAAAGAATCAAACGTTATCTCCGATCCGGACAAAGTGCCTGATGCAATGAAGGAGGCCCATCCGGTCGTCGAAGCAATCGGAGCTGAAGCCATAAGCTGTACTCCCGAGAATTGGACGAATGCCGTCTTAACGATCACATTTGACGGTCAACGAATCGGTTATTCACTCAAAAATCATCGCGGAGAGAAAGGAAAAGCAGGGATCAGTCCACGTCTCGCCCAACTTGCCGAGCAGTTGATTTCGGTGATGGCCTCACATGGTGACCACTGGACCCAAGCCGTGCTGACCTACGATCAAGGTGACCAAGGCTGGAATTTCAAGATCAATTTTTCGTACTGAGATTCGATTGATGTCTGCAAGATAACGAGCCTTGCCTGGACAGTTCTATCCCTTTCCGCGAATTACAATTCTGGTCACAACCGGAAAGTGATCGGAGTAGCCGATGTGGCTTTGAATATCGTCGTCAGGGTAAACGTGTTGTGATCCACCAAATTGAATTCTTTGACTGGCACTCTTTGAGCATTTCATTCGCTGTTCTTCAGCACGACCGTAGCGACTCTTCCTTTTATCCAATCTATAAACGGTTACAATCCTTCTTTACGCCTTGTCCGTTCACGACATTGCGATGAATTTCCAGATTTCCGAAGCTGAAACTCCTTTTAAAATTCTCACTCAACGTCTTTAACGGAACACAAAATCCATGTCTGAACGTATTGTCTTTCGAACTGGTGAAGCACTCGTGGCTGGCGGGCCTCCGTTTACTGCGGCTGAACCGGAAGTTGTGATCGGTGAACTTGATGGTCCCGTTGGTACGGCACTCGCGACGTTGACTGGCGACCAATCGATGGGGCACTCTAAAGTCTTCGCGATTCTTAACACCGACATTCAAGTTCGACCTGTCACGCTCTGTGTTAGCAAAGTGACTGTCAAAAACAGCCGCTACACAAACATTCTTATGGGAACCGTTCAGGCAGCGATTGCGAATGGCGTGTTAGACGCCGTTCGTGCCGGTGATCTTCCAAAAGAAAAGGCGAATGACCTCGGCATCATATGCAGCGTCTGGCTCAATCCCGGCGTGATTACTGATGATAATCTCGATCACGAAGCCCTCTTCAATATCCACCGAAAAGCGATGGCGCAGGCAATCCACAAAGCAATGCACAACGAACCTTCCATCGACTGGCTTTTGGAAAACCAGGACAAGATCACGCACAAATACTACCAAATGGGATTGGACGGGAAGATTTGAGACAGTCTCAACACAGAATGCGTGACATGCCCATCCCGCTTCGCGAAATGGGCATGTCACGATTCAATGATGAAGTATCCCTGAATTACCATTATTCATTCGAGAGAAAAATTTTGAAATGACTGATGCAAACAGTTCACTGTACGAACGTCTTGGTGGTTACAATGCGATTGCCGCTGTTGCCAGTGACCTGCTGCCGCGTTTGATGGCAGACAGCGAACTGGGCCGGTTTTGGGAGCATCGTGGTGCAGATGGAATTGAACGAGAGAAGCAATTGCTCATCGATTTCCTCTCCCACAACGCTGGAGGACCGATGTATTACACCGGTCGCAACATGACTCTCACACATCGCGGAATGCGGATTTCAAATTCCGACTGGGAACACTTCATCGGGCATTTGCAAGCAACCCTCAATCACTTCCAACTCGCGGAAGCCGAACAAATCGACGTTCTTGGTTTCATTGAATCGACGAAAACTGAGATTGTTGAAGCCTGAAAGTGAAACTCATTTTGCCTACGGCTTCAATTCAACGTTCGAGATCCCATCCTGTCCGGGATGCAGGATGTTGTTGGAGACATGGATCTCCGTTGCTTTTTGATCGACTTGGATCGCGTAGTTGTAGCGCGGGCCTTTATTTTCGTCTGCTGCCTCGTCGTTGCCGGTGTTGTAGACGATGTTTCCCTGAATGATGACGGCGTTTACAGGTGGGTTATCTGGCTTTTGTCCTTCATCGATTCTGATCGGTGCACTGGCATTGCCCCAGTTCCAGTGGGCGTTGCCGTAGCCGAATTCGGAGATGATGTTGTTAGCGATAATCGAGCCGCCGTCGCTGTTCGACTTGCGTGCTTCGTTACCTTCTTCGGCTTCAGCAGCGGCGTATGAAGCGGCGCCAGGCATGATGCCGATGCTCCACAAGTCGGTTTTAGAGAACTGGTTCCCGATAATCAGCACGTGCCGCGAACCGTGCATTGCCTTCATCCCGATCAACGCATTGTTGACGATATTCTGCGACACGATGACATGGTCCGAATGTAAATCGATTCCCTGAGCCGCGTTTTCGATGTAGTTACCGATGATCTGAGTGTAATCGCTTTGCGTCGGACTGGTGACAATGATGGCGGACCCTTGATGCCAGTTGCTGGTGTACTCTCGGTCCCAAGTCTCCTGACTAATGATCGCTCCCTTTTTCTCGTTCTTTTTGATGAATTCGCCTAGACCGTATTTCTCTTTTACTTCAGGTGTCGGAAGCATGTGCTTTTCAATCACCTGATTTCCTTGAAGTACAGTCCCGCGACTGGCAGCGACGGAAATGCCGGTGCCGTCGATACAGCGGAACGCGTAGCCCCAATCGAGGTTCTGCGTTCGGTCATCAATTGAGATCCGCATGTAATTTCGCACCAGACAATTCCGGACTTTCACGTTGCGGGATTCTCGAATGGAGATTGCGCCGGCGTTGGATCGATTGTCAATTACCTGAACATTTTCAACGACGACATCTTCGCTTTGGTGAACAAAAATCGCTTCGGCACTTGCCTCTTCACTTCCTTCAGCACGTGATAAAGTCAAATCACGCAACTGCACATCTTTCGCATTTCTGATTTGAAGTATCGCAGCCTTCGGATTCGTCTGAATTATTCGACCAGGTCCGTAGAGACCACTACGATCAGTCCGAATCACGACTCGATCACTGATTTCATGATCACCAGCAGGTAGATAAAGCATTCGATTTGGATTCGCATCGATTGCCTCTTGGAGAGAACCGTACTGGCCGACAGAAATCAAACCCGTTGGCGAAGTCGTTGCAGCTTCCTCAGCCTTTAAAAGAGTTGGTAAGGCAAGAAAAACCATCTGGAACAAGAAGACAATTCGCCAAATACTACTGCCGAATTTTGTTTGTGCAGGGTTCGGATGCGGTGCCAGTGCCGATATGCTTTCAGACGAGAGCACTTGTCGAGAGAGTAAACAGGAATGAATTCCGAAAGATTGATCTGATTGATGACCGGTCCAAATTCGTAGCTGATGACTCATGGTTGTCCTGTTTTTGCGGTGGTACCCTTGTTGTTCGGGAATCGTCTCACAAAGAGTCTGACAGAGCCAGTGCCACTTTAAAATTATCGATTCAGCAGCAATTCTGAGAAGTGGATCGTTCGAAGGAAGAGATAACGAGAATGCCCGTTGCAATCTTTCCGACTGGCTCATTGATTTCCGCTTCCATCGGCGTGGAGTGAATGTTGCGTCTCAGGAAAAATTTTGATCTCAAAAATCAAGAATCTCTTTCGGGAGAGATTCCAAGTTAGCAGTTGCCAGAGCGCGTCACATCATCGCTTGGCTCAAGAAATTCAACACTTTTCGTTCGTACTCTTGCATTTGAAATGTGTGTAAATCGACATGCTCTGCACCATCGACGAGCCAGAGTTGTTTGGGGTCGTGGGCGAGTTCGAACATTTGCTGAGTTTCTTCGGCGGTTGTGTGCTGGTCTTTTGAACCTGATATAAGAAAGAGTGGGCACCCGATGGCTGAAATGTGGTCTACCGGACGGAGACTTTCTGCGGCGATGCCTAAGCGTGGATTCAATTGGAACAGCAAAATTTCAGCTGGGACTATTGATAAGTACCCCAATCTTGCTTCAACGCGGTTGTGTATTGCAGCTTTAATTGTTGGGAACACAGACTCCAGAATCATCGCATCGATATTCAACGGTGATGCAAGCAATGTAGAGACTCCTCCCAGTGAAACTCCGATCACAGCAATCGGTTCGTCTGGATGTTGACTTCTGGCAAACTCAATCGTGGCGGTCACATCGTGCTGTTCCAGATGTCCGACCGTGATTTGTTCGCCAGGGCTTTCGCCGTGTGCCTGAAAATCGATCATCACACACGAATAGCCTGCCTCAAAGAGAAACGTCGCACGATCCACCATCGAGAGCCGCGACTCTCCTAGACCATGAAAGAGAACAACAACACCTTTTGATTCCTCAGCCCTGCTATGCCAGCCAGCGAGTTCTGATCCAGACTCTGAAGCAATCGTGAAACTTATTGCCTGAATTTCAAGTGGTGGTTCACCGACATAATTTGGAGTCGCAGCGACCAACTGTCCTGCAACAATCCACGAAACAATTGAGCCTAGTGCAAATATCAGGAAAAGACCGCAAGAGATAAGGATGGCAAACCGCCACCATCGTGAATATTGTAGCGTAAGGACGGAGCCATCAGGCGGAGTTTTTATGTCGGCGAGTTTCATGAAATTTCACTCGCGGTTATTGAGAGCGATGTTTGTCTGCAACGGTGACGACTTCTCTCGAGGAGATGGGAGTCGAGAGAGTGAGTAACGAACGCGCTGATTCACCTTGCGTAGTGAATCAATCATCGCCAACCAGTCAGAATGGGTGACTGCTCTGTCTTGGCTAGAACCTGGAGAGAAAGCAACGTAGTCCCCTGCCCCAACTGGACAAGCCAGCAGTGACCTAGAGGTCTTGGCCGAGACACAACGCCCAAGCAAACTTTATTCGGCAGGTCGGACGAGAGATGCTCGAGTTCCCTTCGGGCCTTCCTCTGATTCAAACTCGACGGATTGACCTTCCGAAAGTGATTCGAATGCTCCATCCTCAACTGCGGAGACATGGAAAAACAAGTCTGTCCCTTGCCCTTCACCGGTAATGAAGCCGAAACCTTTGTCAGTAACAATTTTCTTAATCGTTCCTCGCTGCATTGCAGCCATCCTCTACTTACTGTGAACCACTTTCGTACTGCCTTCAACTTGATCAGTCATCAGATAGAGACACGAAATCAAGAATGAACACTTCTGGCTCAAAACGTAAAATACTCAGGAGTTGATCAACTCCAACTGAAATGAAATTATACAGATCGACATTCGCCGATCTATCCCGTTTCGATAAAAATCCCCAAAACTCATCAAGTCTTTCTGATGCCAAAAAGCGGCCTGGATGACGCAATTCAACAGGAAACGCTGCTCTGGGCCGTTTGATCAAGGGGTCAGGGATTGAGTGGCGAGGGTACCAAAAAGAAATCTGGAACACTGATCTTCACTAATCAAGCTCATTATTAGCGTTGATTAGTGAAGATCAGTGTCCCAAAATTAAAGTCTCGCCACACCCAAAGATCAGGGAACGGACACTCGCCTTGCCTCTTTTAACCTGCGTCTCTCTGCGACATCTGCAGATTCATTCTTATCTCCACAGGGGACGCAGATTTTCGTTGAATCATTTTAAGACGACTTGCCACCACTTGAGTTTTCTGACATCGTTAAATTCATCGTGGTTCCTTTCTTGCCGCGATCATTTCAATACGACCTCAGAATGAAAATGAAAATGAAACTCAGCTTGTTGTCCTTCCTGATTTTGTTGGGTAGTTCCGGAATTTGTCTTGCCGAAGATCTTGTTCCGGATTCTGCGCGCGCTTATCAGTACCTGAAAACGGTCTGTGCGATTGGGCCTCGTATTTCTGGTTCGGCAGGAATGCAAAAGCAGCAGGAGTTGATCGAGAATCACTTTCAGAAACTCGGCGCAGAAGTTCGCTATCAGGAATTCGACGTCACACATCCCAAGACTGGGACGCCAGTGAGGATGAAGAACATGATCGTTTCCTGGTTCCCCGAAAAGACAAAGCGAATTTTGATTTGCTGCCACTACGACACGCGCCCGTTTCCGGATCGGGAAGCATTAGCAATCAATCGGACGAAACCCTTCATCGGTGCCAACGATGGTGGCAGTGGTGTTGCCTTGCTGATGGAACTTGGGCATCACATGAACAAGATCGCTCCGCAGCTTGGCGTCGATTTTGTCTTCTTCGATGGAGAAGAACTGGTGTACGCGAAAGGGGATAAGTATTTTCTGGGATCGGAACACTTTGCGACGAAATACCGAGACAGCCCACCGGAATCGTTTCGGTACGTGAAAGGAGTTCTGGTCGACATGATCGCCGACCGGAATTTGAAGATCTACATGGAGAAAAACAGCCTTCGCTATGCCTCTGCTGTCACCCGCAGTCTCTGGGCAACAGCACGAAAGCTACGCATCAAGGAATTTGTCAATCGCAGCAAGCACGAAATTCGAGACGACCATCTTCCGTTAAATCAAATTGCAAATATCCCGACTTGCGACATCATCGATTTTGACTATCCCTATTGGCACAAACGCAATGATGTGCCTGCGGCGTGTTCTGGTCAGTCGATGGCTAAAGTCGGGCGTGTGTTACTCGCTTGGTTAGACGAGAATTGAGCGTACTTGCCCTCAAGTCATCCTCCATGCATCGATCCACATACCAAAAAGGAACGACGTCGAAGAATCGATGCCGTTCCTTTGAATGATCTTTAGTATGACATCAGGGATGGATCGACGGGCGCCGGAAAGATCAGGCGTTGTCGAAGAGTACATCCCCAACGGGCGACTCAACCAGCTCTCAATGATTTCGTGAACCCAGCGTTAATATGATGGCAGTGGATTGACGTACGCTGTTTGCGGGTATCCGTATGCTGGTGCGTAAGCTGTTGGAGCACCAGCGTTGTAAGCACCTGGAAAACCTCCACCGTACGCACCTGGATATTGTTGACCGCAGGCACCATTCGGGCAGGCACCGCCACCGCCATAACCGCCGCCACCATAGGTTGGCGGATATCCGGCTCCGTAGCCGCCACCACCAAAAACACCTGGATAGCCAAACAGGCAACAGCCTGAACCAGAGAGCATCATTGCGCAGGTCAGCACTAAGGCGAAACGCTTCATCGTAGAAATCCTTTTCGGGAGTATTGAGAGAGACGCTGAGTTGGGGGAAAATGATCTTTCGACTTGTTGTGACTGATGGGTTTGGTCACAGCATTAGAAAGAAAAATGTTTGAATTGAACTTCGAGGGAGTGACGCAAAACTCTTCTGATACTGTCCGCGTCGTTGATGATCAGGACGATATGAGTGTTCCAAAAAACGGTCAACGCGAATTTTAGAAAATAGATAAAAAGTTCTAAAGTTTTAAAGTCTTTCAACCGAGGGGGCATTGTCTTCGTGCCGACAATCGTCGGATTCCAACTCAACATTTGACCGTAACACTCGACTTGTCATACAGTTCGGACGAACAAGTCTCCATTTGACACGTAAGTTGCCTGACGGAGAGAATCTGCTCACTAAGTCCGCTTTTTCAAAGAATCCCATCGACATGCCTTTATTTGGATCTCATCTTTCGATCGCAGGCGGTTATTACAAGGCTGCCAACGCAGCTGGAGCGCTTGGAATGGACACAGTCCAGATTTTCACGAAGAACAACAATCAGTGGAAAGGAAAGCCGCTAACCGACGAAGATGCGGACCGATTCAAACAAGCTGTGAGCGATCACGGGCTGAAGTCGCCCTGCTCGCATGACAGCTACCTCATCAACCTTGCCAGCCCGAAACCTGAATTGTGGGAGAAATCGCTCGATGCGTACGTGATCGAACT